>PWPZ01000254.1 GCA_003556985.1 Bacteroidota bacterium | reverse complement strand
GATACGATGAATTTGACCTTTATGCAGAAATAAAAGACTAAGCAGTTCAGAGGTCTCTGTTTTGAGATCATCCCAGAAAATGCAAACAAAAATAAAAGGCTGCCCTTTTAAGACAGCCTTTTATTTGTTTTTTACTATGGATTTGAAATACTACTTCTTTTGTTTGTTGCTGACTTCTTCGGCCTTTTCGATATTAATTTTTATGCTTTCCGTTTTCTTGGTAAAACCTACATTCAGCACATCTCCCTCCTTGAGGTCAGATTTAATGATTACTTCAGCCAGCGGATCTTCAAGATATTTCTGAATGGCACGTTGCAAAGGCCGTGCACCAAACTCAATGTCATAACCTTTTTCGGCAATGAAGTCCTTTGCTGCCGGAGATATTTTAACCTTATACCCAAGGCCTTTCATTCGTTCGTAAAATCCCCTGAGTTCAATATCGATTATTTTAAATATATCCTCTTTCTTTAGATGGTTGAAGGTAATCACGTCATCAACCCTGTTAAGGAATTCGGGAGCAAAAGCCTTTTTAAGTGCCTTATGTATTATGCCCTTCATGTATTCATTTGAAGAAGCTTCACGTGCACTTGTTGAAAAACCGATACCCTGCCCGAAATCCTTGATTTGCCGTGTACCGATATTGGAGGTCATTATTATAATGGTATTCTTGAAATCCACTTTCCGGCCAAGACTGTCGGTAAGCTGCCCTTCATCAAGAACCTGCAGTAGGATATTGAATACATCGGGATGAGCTTTTTCAATTTCATCAAAAAGTACTACAGAATAAGGATGCCTTCTGACCTTTTCCGTGAGCTGACCGCCTTCTTCATAGCCAACATAACCGGGAGGCGCACCAACGAGACGGGAAACTGAAAATTTCTCCATATATTCACTCATATCAATCCTGACCAGGTTATTGGCACTTTCAAACAGATATTCAGCAAGTACCTTGGCAAGCTGGGTTTTTCCAACTCCTGTGGGACCGAGGAAGAAAAACGATCCAATTGGCTTGTTTGGATCTTTCAGTCCGGCACGATTTCGTTGTATAGCTCTTACAATATTCTTTATTGCTTCGTCCTGTCCAACAACCCGTCCTTTTATTTCATTACCCATATTCATTAGCCTTACACCTTCAGCCTGGGCAACTCTCTGTACCGGCACACCTGTCATCATAGCTACAACTTCAGCTACTTTGTTGTCATCAACAAGCTGACGATTCTTGGACAATTCCTTTTCCCAGTTTTTCTTTTCGGTTTCGAGTAAATCGAGAAGTTCTTTTTCCTTGTCACGCTGCCGGGCAGCAAGTTCAAAATTCTGATTCTTAACTGCTTTAACCTTCTCCTGCCTTGTATTATCAATAGAGGCTTCTAGTTCAAGTATGCGCTCGGGTACAACAATGTTTGATATATGAACGCGTGAACCTGATTCGTCGAGAGCATCTATAGCCTTGTCGGGCAGATGACGGTCTGAAATATAGCGGCTGGTAAGACTGACACATGCCTGGATAGCTTCAGGTGTATAATAAACATTATGATGATCCTCGTATCTTTCTTTTATATTATTGAGGATCTCTATGCTCTCGTCCGGAGTGGTGGGTTCAACCATTATTTTCTGGAACCTTCTCTCCAGTGCTCCGTCCTTTTCAATATGTTGCCTGTACTCATCCAGAGTTGTAGCACCTATGCACTGTATTTCACCCCGTGCCAGAGCCGGTTTCAGCATATTGGCAGCGTCCAGGGAACCTGTGGCCCCGCCTGCACCAACTATTGTATGTATTTCATCTATGAATAGAATAATCTGATTGGTCTTGGCAAGTTCGTTTAATATTGCCTTTATTCGTTCCTCAAACTGTCCCCTGTATTTTGTTCCGGCAACAATTGAGGCCAGATCAAGAGTTACAACCCGTTTACCGAACAATACCCTGGAAACCTTTTTTTGCATTATTCTTAATGCAAGGCCTTCGACGATAGCCGACTTTCCAACTCCGGGATCACCAATTAGAACAGGGTTATTTTTTTTCCGGCGACTGAGGATCTGGGCAAGACGTTCAATCTCATTCACACGCCCTACTACCGGATCAAGCCGGTTTTCTTCTGCCGCCTTGGTAAGATCAATACCGAAGTTATCCAGCACAGGAGTGTCTGAGCTGGACTTTGCCCCCGAAGATTGTGATGACTTTCCTCCACCGAAAGGTGTTTTTGCATCGTCGTCATCGTCATCATTGGGAAATTCCGATCTTGCCTCCTGTTGCCTGAGATCAAATTCGTCCTTAAAAACAAAATAATCTATATTCTCAGTCTCGAGAAGCTGGGTAACCAGGTTTGTTTCATCTTTTAAAATGGCAAGTATAAGATGTCCGGTTTCGATTGTATCATTTTTCAGAGAACGTGCCTCCAGGTAAACAAGTTTTAATACCCTTTCTGCTGTTTTAAGCAACGGAATATTTTCCATTTCAGATTGCGACAGTTCGGTGCCGGACTGCAGGTGATTTTCCACCGTTTTTTTTATGGCCGTGAGATCAAGCCCCAAAGACATCAAAATGTCTATTGCAACTCCTTCACCGTCCCGCAGTATTCCGAGAAAAATATGCTCGGAGCTTATATTCCTGTTGCCCAAGCGGATAGCTTCTTCCCTGCTATACGATAGTACATCTTTTACCCGCTGTGAAAATTTTGCATCCATAATTAAAGTAATTGTCAGAAATTCAATATATCCAGTACAAAGTTACAAATAAAATATAAAGAAATGTATGTTAATAATTATAAGATTTTCAGACCCATTTTAAACAATTTTTGGCTAAATTAGCGCTCAAATTTAAAATCGCTATTGTCTGTTACCTATTCAAATTCAGACTATATAACGAATAATACTGATGATTAGTTTAATCCATTTTATATTCATAACATTTATTTATCATAATCCCTCATGGATAGGGCTCTTGAGTGTATTATCCAGGCAACGATGATTGACCACGATTCAACTGCGGGAAATACAAAATTTTCCGGATAAAGTCAAATATAACTTTCATGTTTCTCAATATAAATACAATATGTCTGAATTAGATCGATTATTAAAAGTTAACATCGAAGAAGAAATGAAATCTGCCTACATTGATTATTCAATGTCGGTAATAGTTTCAAGAGCACTTCCTGATGTCCGCGATGGACTAAAGCCCGTTCATCGCAGGGTTCTCTACGGAATGTCTGAACTGGGAATTATGTCAAACAGGGGCCATAAAAAATCTGCCAGAATTGTTGGTGAGGTTCTGGGTAAATACCATCCCCATGGAGATTCTTCCGTTTATGAGGCAATGGTGCGAATGGCCCAGACCTGGTCTCTGCGCTATCCACTGGTTGACGGTCAGGGAAATTTTGGTTCGGTTGACGGAGACAGTCCTGCAGCAATGAGGTATACTGAAGCAAGACTCAGGAAAATAGCGGAAGAAACCCTCGCTGACCTGGATAAAAATACCGTTGATTTCCAGCTTAATTTTGATGATACCCTGGAAGAACCGACAGTACTTCCAACTAAAATACCCACTCTCTTAATAAACGGTACCTCTGGAATAGCCGTGGGTATGGCTACCAATATGCCGCCTCATAACCTGACGGAAGCTATCGATGCGATTACGGCGTATATTGATAACCGGGAAATTGAAATTTCCGAGCTGATGAATCACATCAAGGGGCCCGATTTCCCTACAGGATCTATAATTTATGGAGTGCAGGGCATTAAAGATGCCTTTGAGACCGGAAAAGGCAGAATAGTGGTCAGAGCCAGGACTGAAATTGAAACCACGGAAACAGGGAGGGCAAAAATAATTGTTACTGAAATCCCTTACCTGGTTAATAAAGCAGAGCTTATACGCAAAACTGCCGAACTAATTAACGACAAGAAACTTGAAGGAATCTCTTATATAAATGACGAGTCAGACCGCAATGGAATGAGGATTGTCATTATCCTTAAAAAAGAAGCGGTAGCTAACGTTGTTTTAAATAATTTGTACAAATATACACAGCTTCAAAACAGCTTTAGTGTAAACAACATTGCTCTGGTTAACGGCCGGCCCAGAATGCTCAACCTGAAACAGATAATTTCTTATTTTGTTAAGCACCGGCATGAAATAGTGATAAGGCGTACCCGTTATGAACTGGAGCAATCGGAAAAAAGGGCACATATCCTTGAGGGTCTGCTGATTGCCCTCGATCACCTGGATGAAGTTATCAGGCTTATCAGAGCATCAAAAACTCCCGATGAAGCAAGGGAAGGACTTATGTCTAATTTCAACCTGACCGAAGTTCAGGCAAAGGCAATACTGGACATGAGGCTTCAAAGGCTCACCGGTCTTGAAAGAGACAAGATAAGGCAGGAATATAATGAATTAATGGAATTTATTGAATATCTCCGCAAAGTTCTTGAAAATGAAGATCTGAGAATGCAGATCATAAAAGATGAATTGCTTGATATTAAGGAACGTTTTGGTGATGAACGAAAAACCGAAATTATTCCCGATGAAGAAGATTTTAACCCCGAAGACTTTTATGCTGATGATGAGGTTGTGATTACCATTTCCCATCTTGGATATATTAAGCGCACAGCTCTCACTGATTACAGAACACAAAAAAGAGGAGGGGTAGGAGCAAGAGGAAGCAGCACACGCGAAGAAGATTTTCTTGAACATCTCTTCATTGCCACAATGCATAATACAATGCTTTTCTTTACAGAAAAAGGAAAATGCTACTGGCTAAAAGTTTATGAAATACCTGAAGGGACTAAGACTTCCAAGGGCCGGGCGATACAAAACATAATTAATATTGAGCCCGATGATAAAATTAAAACTTTCATTAACGTTAAGAATCTTGCTGATCCTGAATTTGTTAAAAATAACTATATTCTTCTTTGCACTGCACGGGGCATTATCAAGAAAACCTCGGTTGAGGCTTATTCCAGGCCAAGAGCCAAAGGGATCAATGCAATCAATGTCAGGGAAGGTGATTATCTGATAGAGGCAAAGTTGACCAGCGGATCGGTCGATGTGGTAATTGGCGTAATGTCAGGTCGTGCCATACGGTTTCCTGAAAAATTCGTCAGGCCCATGGGTCGGACTGCCAGCGGTGTTAAGGGAATAACCCTTGCCGGTGAACAGGACAGGGTGGTAGGAATGATTTGTGTCGAAAAAGAAAGTGAAGATGTGCTGGTTGTCTCAGAAAAAGGATATGGTAAGCGTTCATTGATAAGTGATTACCGGATAACCAACAGGGGAGGGAAGGGAGTTAAAACCATGAACATCACCGAAAAAACGGGAAAACTTATTAATATCAAAAGTGTAACTGATGCTGATGATTTAATGGTAATTACGAAATCCGGCACCATAATAAGGCTGGAAGTCAACAAAATCAGAACTACCGGACGAACTACACAGGGCGTGAGGCTGATAAATCTCCGCGAAGGTGAAGCTATTGCATCGGTAGCCAGTATAGAAAAAAACAATTCTGACGATGACATTGCTGCAGAACCAGATATGACTAATAATGAAGACATATAAACAGCATTTTTGGCAGGAAATTTGAGAAGATTAAAATATACCTTAAATTTATCCGCTAATTTGGGCGCAGTTAACAGTACGTAAGCTCTTAAATGAACTTATTTTATGTTAAATAAACAATTTTTTTGTTTTTTCAATGTTTTCCTGAATAAGTAAAAAATTTATAATTGTTAAAATCCATCGGGACAGGCATATGAATTATTAAATCTTAAATTATACACACTATGAAACATTTTGTTGTTATTTTTTTCACAGTAATTGGTTTTACTTTTTATTCGGCAGCTCAGGAGATGACACCTGAATCTGTTGAAAGGCGATTGGAAAGAAGCGATCGCAATATTGAGCACGAAAGCCGAAAGGAAAGGGCAAAGACATGGGTTGACAGAGGCATCGTATTTCAGGATGTTTTCGATGTAAATATTCAATACCTGTATTTGGGAATGCCACAGGATGAACTCCGGCTTTTTATGGGCGATCCTAATCAAACCCGGACTGAGGAGACTGAAAGAGGAGTGAGGGAAGTTTTTGTATATGACAATATAGAAGTGTATTTCGATCAACATGGCACCCTGGTAAGCTGGGAAGAAACAGAAGTCATTCATGAAGATCCCCTCGAAGAAGCTTATTGGGCTTTCCAGCGGGCAATTGAAATTGAAGAGGACGGTGATGATGATCGAGGCTTTTTTGCCAGGCTTTTCAGTTCCAGCCAGGAAAACAGAATAACCAGTTCTTTCCTGCGTCTTCACGGGCAATTCGTAAATCAGGCCGTAAAGCATTACGAGGAAAATGATTTTGAAAATGCTTTTAACGCTTTTAAGAGATCAATTCAGATAGCAGATTCAGATTATTATACTGAACCATTGGATACAGGGCTGGTTTTTAATACCGGATTCGTAGCAGGTCTTGCGGGTAACCATGAGGAATCGATTACATATCTGAACAGGGCCAAAGATATGGGTTACGGTGAAGGAAGCTTGTATGTACTTATCAAAGAAGCCTATGTGGAGTTTGGTGATTCTGTCAGGGCCGAGCAGATACTGCAGGAGGGTTTTGAAAAATTCCCTGATGATAACGTGCTGCTCGTAGAGATGGTGAATTTCTATATCCATGCCAACAAGTCTGACGAAGCCTTGAATTATCTTAAGCTGGCAAAGGAACAGGAGCCCAATAACCCGTCTTTCCACTATGCTGAAGGAGCATTGTATGATGAGATGGGCGAAACAGAACAGGCCCTGGAAGCTTACGGTAGAGCAATGGAGCTGGATCCTGAATATTTTGACCCTGCCTATAATTCAGGAGTATTATATTACAACCGGGCTGTTAGAATGCTTGAAGAAGCCAATCAGATCATGGAACATGAAGAATACGAAAAAGCCAGGGACGAAGCGTTTGATGTGCTGAAACAGGCCGTTCCTTTTCTTGAACAGGCTCATATCAATAACCCCGAGCACCATGAGACCATGGAAACATTGCGTATTATTTACTACCGCCTGGGTATGGAAGATGAGCTTCAGGATATGAATGTCAAGCTTGGAAGGGAAGTTATGGAGGAGGAATAATCCGTTTTATTTTATAAAAACGAAGCCTCCGGAACATCAGCCTATCTGCTAACCACCAATAAGTTAATTACTTAGCTTATTTGAGTACCACCAGTAATAAGTTATTCTGTCAGCTTACCTGAGAACCATAAGGATCAATTATTCTGTCAGCTGATCAGAGACCTTTAAAAAGACCGGAATTTCCGGTCTTTTTTTATATCCGGGTGTTACGGAGCATATGGACGGTT
This sequence comes from Bacteroidota bacterium, assembly GCA_003556985.1. Lineage (GTDB taxonomy): Bacteria > Bacteroidota > Bacteroidia > Bacteroidales > PUMT01 > PXAP01. The sequence continues at coordinate 1,026 of PWPZ01000254.1, read as the reverse complement.
TTTTATTCGGATTCCCGATCGGATATTAAGCACATAAATCGACTCGTATGGCCGTGGCCGATATTGTTACCGGACCGGAAAAGAGAACACTTTTGTCGAAATGGATCAGAAAAGATGCTAATAATATCGGCTCATTAGTCTTATTTGACTAACTTATTTTGCTGATTTTTTTCAGTTTTTTCCGGATTGCTCAGGAGGGGACTTGTTCCAATATATAAAAAGAGGTGAGAAGCAATTGTTTTGTCAGCGTCTGTTTTATTTTATTCTATTTAACATAATATTAATTATAGGACAAACAAAAGGAAATTACGGCAAGGCCTGAAAGGCATGGTTAACATAAAATCAGTTATCGCGGCTGACAGTGAGCCTTGCGAACGGAAGCCCGATAACGGTGCAGATTTTATGTTAAAGTAATTTCCCGGCATCGCCTTAACTGAAAAAGATTTTGTTTGTCAGCTATAATGATATTATGTCTGCGCTCCACTGCATTTCGCTTGCCCTCGCCAGGGCGCTCGGGTAAATAGATCGCACAGGCCTGCCTGGTAAATTTCGGGATTCAACTTCGCAATAATCTTATTCCCGGGATTGCAGCTGCTGAATCATCCCAATCCTGGAATTACGGCTCGCCTTTGCGCTGCTCAAAATATTCTGACGGCTATAAATCAATCTCCGGAACATTCAATTTGTATTCGGAAGTGTTTGTCCTATAATTAGCCATTATTTTAAATAGCCACACATCAGCCCCAATTGCTTATAAAAATTTTTTCATTGAGAATATGTGAAAAATTTTTGTATGCGCAATTCAATCACACCTGCCTGCACTGCGGTTATATTGCCGACGCTCAAAAAAGTTTTACTTTACATCAACTAACTTAATATCTTTATAACTAATCTTTTAAGTATTGACTATCACTTCAAATATAAATTCTTCCTTCTCCCGCATAAGTATATGCAAATTTCGCCGGTAAACGGCTCAAGTTTGCTATACACATGCTCATCTCACGCTCATAAAACCAAAAAATCAAG
>PWPZ01000205.1 GCA_003556985.1 Bacteroidota bacterium | reverse complement strand
CTTTGATAATAGTGAATTTGCGGCATTCGATCTGTTTATACTAAAGCGGCCCGGTGCTGAGAAGGATTACAGTGAAGACCACGTAAGGAAGGCCAGGAAGAAGTTTGATAAGATGACCGGTAAGGAAAAAGAGATACTGCAAAAAAATATCATTGCCGGCCTTCCCGGAGCACAGGAAGGTTATACTCTCGGGAAGTTCCAGAACAAGCTGGATGAATATAAAAATATTGATTCGGAAAAATACCGGGAAAACCTTGCTTATTTTCTCAGGGAGATCATTCCGGTTGCAGAAGAAGCCGGGGTGAAAATGGCAATACATCCGGATGATCCGCCAAAACCGATGTTTGGTCTTCCCCGGATAGTAAGTACCGAAGCCGACCTTAAGTTTATACTTAAGGTGGTGGATTCAGTCAGTAACGGACTGACACTTTGCACCGGCTCCCTGGCAGTGAGGCCGGATAATGACCTGGTGGGAATAATCGGGAGACTGGGTTCAAAAATAAATTTTGCCCATCTGCGCAGTACCCAGAGAGATCCCGACGGGAGTTTTCATGAGGCCGGGCATCTCCGGGGGGATGTGGATATGTATAGTGTTATTGTTGCTATACTTAAGGAGCAAAAGCGCAGAAAGTCGGTTTACAGGACCGACTATGCAATTCCCATGAGAGCCGACCACGGCCATACAATACTTGATGATCTGGAAAAGAAAACAAATCCGGGTTATTCGGCGATCGGACTGTTAAGAGGGATGGCCGAGCTCAGGGGACTTGAAATGGTAATAGAAAAAAGCGGTGTTATTTACAGGTAACTGAAATCTGAACAGGATATTATCATGATATAACAAGTCAAACCAAATCAAGATTTATGGGAAAAAATGTAATTGTAGCTCAATCCGGCGGCCCTTCACCGGTTATTAATAATTCGCTGAGGGGTATCGTGGAAACCTGCCGGATGTTTCCCGATAAATTCGGGAAAATTTACGCCGGATGGCATGGCATAGAAGGAGTGCTTAAGGAAGAACTTCTGGATCTTTCGGCACAGCCGGAAGAGGAGATATCCCTTTTGCGCACCACTCCTGCCGCAGGCAGCATCGGCACATGCCGGTATAAGCTAAAGGATCACCAGGAAAAGGATTTTGACCGGGTGATAGAGATTTTCAAGGCACATGATATCGGCTATTTCTTTTATATTGGCGGGAACGATTCCCAGCATACCGCATTCAGGGTGAGCGAACTTGCCCGGGAGCGTGGAGTGGAGATTGTGGCTACCGGAGTGCCGAAAACAATAGATAACGATGTTGGCGACAGCGAGTTCAAACTTATAGACCATACTCCCGGATACGGCAGTGTGGCCCGTTACTGGGCGCATATAATACAGAATGCCAACGAAGAGAACATGGGATCTTCGCCGGCCGATCCTGTTCTGGTTATCCAGGCCATGGGGAGGAAAATAGGCTTCATTCCGGCTGCCGCACGACTGGCCGACCCCGAACGGAGGATGCCGCTGCAGATCTATCTTACCGAGGCCGGCGTTACCCTTGAGCAGCTTGCCGATAATGTCAATGACCAGCTCAGCCGTGATGGCCGCTGCATTGTGGTTGTCAGCGAGGGCTTTGACGTGGGTGACATAGGAGAGGTTAAGGACGCTTTTGGCCACACTTCCTTTGGCTCAAGCCAGATATCAGTATACCAGAGCGTGGTAAATTATCTCAACAGCAAGGGATTAAAAACCCGGGGAGCTGCAAGGGGACAGGTGATGGGAACTGACCAGAGAGATACCATGATATATGCCTCTACTGTAGATCTTGATGAGGCGTATAAGGTAGGACAGAAAGCGGTGGATATAGCCCTTCACGAAGGAAATGGATGGATGTCGACTATAATCAGGGAACCCGGCTTAATTTACAATGTCAGGTTTGATAAGGTACCCCTGGAAAAGGTAGCCCTTTCCGAGCGGTATTTTCCGAAAAAATGGATAGCTGCCGGGGGGACCGATGTAACCGATGATTTCGTTCGTTATGCCAGTCCACTGATAGGTGAGGACTGGGTTTCGGTGCCTATGATCGGTGGCATCCAGAGGTTTGCCCGGTTAGTGCCGGCTTTTGCAAAGAAAAGATTACCCGGGTATGTGCCCCAGGCCTATTAAAGTCATAGTTTTAATTAAAATAGAAAATCATGTCACAATCAGTTAATTTGCAGGACGAGCTTAAAAATCTGAAGCTGGATAAAGAGTTTTTCATAGGGATCGATTCCGACGGATGCGTTTTCGATACTATGGAGATCAAGCAAAAAGAGTGCTTTTGTCCCAATTTTATAAAATTCTACAATTTGCAGCGGGTTTCAAAATATGCCCGCGAAACCTGGGAGTTTGTCAATCTATATTCCAAAACCCGGGGTGTTAACAGGTTCAAGGCACTGCTTGAAGCAGTTGATCTTTTGAAAGACCGGGAGGAGGTGAAGAAAAGAGATGCCGCCATGCCCGATATGAGTGCCCTCAGGGAGTGGGTATCCAAAGAAACAAAACTGGGCAATCCTGCCCTGGAGAAATATGCTTCCCGGGTCAACGATCCCCGTATTTTACTTGCCCTGGAATGGTCAAAAAAAGTCAACAGCGATATTGCCGAACTGGTGTTCGGTATCAATCCCTTCCCTCTGGTAAAAGAGTCGCTGGAAAAACTGACTGCAAAGGCCGATGCCATAGTGGTTTCCCAGACCCCGGTCGAAGCTCTCAAAAGGGAGTGGGAAGAAAACGATATAGACAGGTATGTGCATGTTATCGCCGGTCAGGAATATGGCACCAAAACGGAACATCTGGCACTTGCCGCCAAAGGTAAGCTGCCTGACAACAGGATACTTATGGTGGGCGACGCTCCTGGCGATTACAAGGCCGCCTCATCAAACGGGGTTTTGTTTTTTCCCATAAATCCGGGGCACGAGGAAGAATCCTGGGAAAGGTTTTATAATGAGGGGCTGGACAGGTTTTTTAACGGGAGCTATGAGGGCGACTATGAAAAGAAACTGCTCGATGAATTTAACTCGTTACTGCCTGAAAAACCCGGCTGGTAAGCGAAGCTGCCGGAGCTGCCGGTGCTGCCGGAGCTGCCGAAGCTGCCGGAGCTGAAAATGCACCCCCCGGGCGGGACTCAGCGGACTGAGGGGTAGCCGGGTAATTTTTTACCGGGCTGGCTCCTGAAGCCATTTAAGCGGTACAGTCCATCAGAAGGCAGGCCAATTTTACCTGCGGTAAAAAACAAATTAAAACACGATCTGTATGCTATATTTTGCAAAAGGTTCGGAAAACGAAGTGCTCTCATCAAAGGATCTTCAGGCAGGTCTGAATGAGGCACTTGACAGGCTGGGCACCAGGAAAAAGGTGCTTGCACTGCCTCCCGATTTTACCCGCTTTCATTCCCGGGCCGGCGAGCTGACTTCGTATGCATGGCAGTATTACGGTGATGCCCTGACCGATGTTCTGCCTGCACTGGGAACTCATTTCCCGATGAGTGAAAATGAAACAGACAGGATGTTCCCGGGGGTTCCCCATTCCCTTTTCAGGGTTCATAAGTGGAGAACCGATGTTGTTACCCTTGGGGAAGTTCCGGCAGAATATGTCAGGGAAGTGTCAGAAAACAGGGTGGATTACTCCTGGCCCGCCCAGGTCAACCGCCTCCTGGTTGAAGGGGGGCATGACCTTATTTTGTCGGTTGGGCAGGTTGTGCCGCATGAAGTAACGGGCATGGCCAACTACAACAAAAACGTGCTGGTGGGTACCGGAGGGAGCGAAGGAATAAACAAAAGCCATTTCCTTGGAGCGGCATACGGCATGGAAAGAATGATGGGCCGGGCCGACACGCCGGTGAGAAAGGTGCTCAACTATGCTTCTGAAAAGTTTGCCGGCCATCTTCCCATTGTGTATGTGCTTACAGTGGTGGCTGCCGGTGATGACGGCACACTGGAAACAAAAGGGCTGTTTGTGGGAGATGACCATGAATGTTTTCTGAAGGCAGCAGATCTTTCCCTGAAAGTTAACTTCATCATGCTTGACAAACCTCTGGAAAAAATTGTGGTTTATCTTGATCCTGATGAGTATAAAAGTACCTGGCTGGGAAATAAATCAATATACCGCACCAGGATGGCTATTGCCGATGGTGGTGAGCTGATAGTTCTGGCACCCGGCCTCAGCCAGTTTGGCGAGGACAGGGAGATAGATCGCCTGATACGTAAATACGGCTATCTTACAACTCCGGAAATACTCCGGCTGGTGGATGAGAATGAAGATCTCAGGAATAACCTCAGCGCTGCAGCCCATCTTATTCACGGATCGGCAGAGAACAGGTTTAAAATTACCTATTGTCCGGGATATCTCAGCCGGGAGGAGATCGCCTCGGTCAATTATTCCAGCGGGGAGCTTGACATGATGGTGAAAAAATACAAACCCCGTGACCTCAGGGAAGGCATCAATATCACCGACAGCGGAGAGGAGTTTTTCTATATATCCAATCCGGCGCTGGGATTATGGTCATCACGGGAGCGGTTTTTTTAGTATTCCGGACTGATTTACGGGGGAAAATATGCGGAGTGTCATAAAGTTTTTTTTTGTTTAAATTCTCAATTTCAATATCCATGCTATAATTGCATAATCGTGCCGGTGATTGCAAATTCTTTTGGATGGATTTTTCACCGGTTATAATGGTCAGATTAATTGTTTGGTTGTAAATGATAACAGTTGTTGCAGATAACAAAATACCCTTTTTAAAGGGAGCACTTGACAAATATGCCCGGGTCGTTTACTTCCCCGCAAGGGACATTGGTCCTGAACAGGTAAAGGATGCCGATGCGCTGATAGTGCGGACCCGTACGAAATGCAATGCGGGGCTTCTTGAAGGGAGCAGGGTGAAATACATTGCCACCGCTACCATCGGTTTTGATCATATTGACGCAGACTATTGCCGGTCGAAAGGCATTGCATGGAGCAACGCCGCCGGCTGTAATTCCGGGTCGGTGATGCAGTATGTCGCCTCTTCACTTGCCCGCATAACCCTGCTGAGCGGCAAAAGGTTCGGCGAGCTGACTATTGGAATTGTAGGGGTGGGGCATGTTGGTAAAAAGGTGGAGAGGATCGCCCGGCTGCTGGGAATGAAGGTGTTGCTTAACGACCCTCCCCGGGCAAGGGCGGAAGGGGGGAAAGGATTCGTTGGTATTGACCGGTTACTGGCAGAGTCAGATATAGTAACCATGCATGTTCCTCTTAACAGGAGGGGCGAGGATAAAACGCTGCATCTGGCGGATAGTGATTTTTTTGGTCGGTTGCGCAGGGGTGGATGGTTCATCAATACCTCACGGGGTGAGGTGATGGATACTGCAGAAGTGAAGCAGGCTTTGCTGAACAGACACCTTTCGGGTGCCATAATTGACGTATGGGAAGATGAACCCGATATTGACAGGGAATTGCTTTCGTTGGCAGCAATAACAACACCTCACATAGCCGGTTATTCGCTTGACGGCAAGGCAAACGGTACTTCTCAGAGCGTAAGGGCTATCAGCAGGTTTTTTAAACTGGGAAGCGTCGACTGGTACCCGGAAAATATACCCGGTCCGGACAATAACCTGATCATTATCGAAAAAGATCATGGAGGTATCGATGAGCTTGCCGGGAAGCTTTTTCTGCATACCTACAATATAGAGTCAGACAGCTCAGCATTGAAGTCCGCCCCGGAAAATTTTGAACAGTTCAGGGATGACTATCCTCCCCGCAGGGAATTCGGTGCCTATAAGCTGTCTTTTAATGATCCCCGCGATCCGCTTATTGAGCTGTTCAAAAAAATCGGATTCAAAATCTGATCAAACAATTTATACCGTACACTTATAATTAATCAAAAGGATAATACTAAAAACACAATTATGAAGGAAAAAGCAGATATCGGACTGGTAGGTCTTGCCGTTATGGGTGAGAACCTGGTTTTAAATATGGAAAGCAAGGGTTTTACCGTAGCGGTTTATAACCGGACTACCCAGAAGGTTGATGGGTTTACCGAGGGGAGGGGAAAAGGAAAAAAAATTATTGGAACCCGTAGTTTACAGGAGCTGGTTGATTCTCTGGAACGGCCCCGCAAAATCATTCTGATGGTTAAGGCCGGGGGACCGGTTGATGATTTTATTGAAAAGATAATCCCCTATCTCGATAAAGGCGATTTGCTTATTGACGGTGGTAATTCGCATTTTCCGGACACCAACCGGCGTACTGCCTTCCTGGAAGACAAAGGGTTACTATATATCGGCACCGGCGTTTCCGGAGGTGAGGAGGGCGCGCTTAAAGGGCCATCCATAATGCCCGGAGGGTCAAAGGAAGCCTGGCCCCTGGTTAAAGATATCTTTCAAAGTATTGCAGCAAAGGTTGATGACGGCACCCCCTGCTGTGACTGGGTAGGGGAGGATGGCGCAGGCCATTTCGTAAAAATGGTACATAACGGTATTGAGTACGGTGATATGCAGCTTATATGCGAAGCATACCAGATCATGAAGGATATGCTTGGCATGAATGCCGGAGAAATGCATGAGGTGTTCAGTGAATGGAATAAAGGGGAGCTTGATAGTTACCTGATTGAGATAACAAGAGATATCCTTGGATATAAGGATGAAGACGGAACACCCATGGTAGACAAAATACTCGATACGGCAGGACAGAAAGGAACCGGTAAGTGGACAGGGATTACTGCCCTTGAACTGGGTGTTCCTCTTACTCTTATAGGCGAATCTGTCTTCTCAAGATGCCTTTCATCCCAGAAGGAGGAAAGGGTTGAAGCTTCAAAGATCCTGGAGGGCCCTGAAATTTCATTTACGGGTAACCGGGTGGAATTCATTGAAGATCTGAGGCTGGCCCTCTATGCTTCCAAAATGGTTTCCTATGCCCAGGGTTACGTTTTGATGCGGGAGGCGGCCCGGGAATATGGATGGGATATTAATTACGGAGGAATTGCCCTGATGTGGAGAGGTGGTTGTATTATCAGATCCGTTTTCCTGTCAAAGATCAAAGAGGCATTTGACAGGGAGCCGGATTTAAAGAATCTTATGCTGGATCCTTTTTTCAAGGATACCCTTCACAGGGCGCAGGCCAGCTGGCGCCGGGTAGTGGCCCTGGCAATGACGAACGGCATACCGCTGCCTGCCTTATCCTCGGCTCTGGCCTATTATGACGGTTACAGGTGCGAAAGGCTTCCCGCCAACCTGTTGCAGGCACAGCGCGATTATTTCGGGGCTCATACATATGAACGGATTGACAAGCCGAGGGGAGAGTTTTTTCATACCAACTGGACTGGCAGGGGAGGAACAACAGCAGCCTCCACATACAATGTATGATAATCAGTGCCTGCAAGCAGCGTCTGCTCTTAAAACTGACAAACGTCTCCTGTATTGCCACGGCCGGAGATGTGATCCCTTAAGCCTTGTCAACCGGAGCAAGACTATACCTGATTGCCGATCCGGCCGTGTAAAGGATTCCGGAACAGTGCAGTAATTTCAGTCATTAAATTCTGCTCCTGGTAAGGTCGTTTGGGTAAATTATTATAAATTTACGTCCGTTTCTGAAAAATATGTTTCTGAATACTAATTATAATTTACTTAATCATGTCTGATAAAATATTGAAAAGGGTGAAGCCCGGAGTTGCTACCGGTGAAGATGTAAAAACCATATTTAGCATAGCAAAAGCCAATAATTATGCTCTTCCTGCTGTGAACGTGGTAAGCACAAATTCCGTCAATGCCGTACTGGAAGCAGCTAAGGAAGTGAACTCCCCCGTGATAATCCAGTTTTCCAACGGAGGAGCCTCCTTTTATGCAGGTAAGGGACTCTCCAATGAAGGAAATAAGGCGGCCATTGCAGGCGCCATTTCCGGTGCGAAACATATTCATCACATGTCGGAGCTTTATGGAGTTCCGGTAATTTTGCATACCGACCACTCTGCAAGGAAGCTTCTTCCGTGGATCGACGGACTTCTTGAATATGCCGAAAGGCATTACCAGAGATACGGAAAGCCTCTCTACAGTTCCCATATGCTTGACCTTTCGGAGGAACCGATCGAGGAGAATATTGGCACCTGCAAGGAATATCTGGAGCGCATGGACAAGCTCGGCATGACTCTTGAAATTGAGCTTGGCGTAACAGGCGGCGAAGAAGACGGTGTTGACAATACCGAGATTGACAACTCACTGCTTTACACTCAGCCCGAAGAGGTAGCCTATGCTTACGAGGAGCTTATCAAGGTGAACGATAACTTTACCATTGCCGCCTCCTTTGGAAATGTACACGGTGTATATAAGCCCGGTAATGTAAAGCTCACTCCCAAAATCCTGCTTAACTCCCAGAAATTCATCCAGGAGAAGCACGGTACCGGCCCCAATCCGG
>PWPZ01000196.1 GCA_003556985.1 Bacteroidota bacterium | reverse complement strand
TTACCCAGAAAGGCAGCTATCCCGTAACCGTTGGCGTCGGATTCTCTGCATCCGAGCTTATCATCTCACCCGGGCCAATCGGTTACCATGGTATCGAAACTCCCGGTGCAGCTATAGTTACTTCGGTTGAAGGACTTGCGTACAGTGCAAAAAGGATCGGGAGAATGAAAGAAGGTATGCTTTTTATTGATTCCAGCCTTGAAATGCCTGAAACCGGTGCGCAGGTCTTTTCACGGGATTTCCGTTCCATAGGTGCACGTTATGCCTGTTTATATGGAATTATGTCGTTTGCATCTGAAACAGGCTTTGTTTCCACCAGATCGCTGTTGACGGCAATCGAACAGGGAGGATTTGACAAAAAAATTCCTGTTGCGGAAATGATGGAATTGACCGGTTCACGGAAGTGAACCAGGCAGAGTAAAAAACTTTTGAAAAAAAAGAAAAAATTATTACTTTTGCACCCTGTTTAATTAAATCCAACAAATATTTGAAGTATGTCAAACCAGTATGAAACCGTTTTCATTATAACTCCCGTTTTGTCTGAAGCCCAGACGAAGGAAGCGGTTGAAAAAGTCAGGAAAATTATCACTGACAACGGAGGAGAGATAGTCCATTATCAGGACTGGGGATTAAGAAAATTAGCTTATCCCATAAGCAACAAATCCACAGGATTTTATAATCATTTTGAGTTTAGGGCACCCGGCGAGCTTATTGCCAGGCTGGAAACAGAATATAAGCGCGATGAGCGTTTTCTGAGGTTTCTGACTTTCCGGATGGACAAATATGCCATTGAATACAGTGAAAAAAGACGTTCTATTGCTAACCAGGAAGCTAAAAAGGAAGAATAAGCCATGGCACAAAATCAATCAGAAATAAGATATCTTACTCCCCCTACGGTTGAGATAAAAAAGAAAAAATATTGCCGTTTTAAAAAGAACAAGATCAAGTATATTGACTATAAGGATCCCGAGTTCCTGAAAAAGTTTCTTAATGAGCAGGGTAAAATTCTACCCCGGCGTATTACCGGAACTTCCCTTAAGTTTCAGAGAAAGGTGTCGACAGCAGTTAAACGTGCCCGTCACCTGGCATTGCTGCCTTATGTAACCGATATGTTAAAATAATAAATTGGAGGAAATAAAATGGATGTTATTTTAAAGCAGGATATGCCAAACCTGGGTAACGCCGATGACATTGTTACGGTAAAGAACGGTTATGGCAGGAATTATCTCATCCCCCAGGGAATCGCTGTACTTGCAACCACTTCTGCAAGAAAAATGCATGCTGAAAACCAGAACCAAAGAGCTCACAAAGAGGAGCAGTTAAGGGAAAATGCCAGCGCCATAATGGAAAAGATGGAGGGTACCAAAATTACAATTGGTGCCAAAACCAGTACCAAAGGCAAGATATTTGGATCGGTAAACACCATTCAGATCGCCGAATCTCTTAAAGAGATGGGTTTTGAGGTTGACAGAAGGCAAATTACCATTAAGGAGGATGCTGTAAAGGAAGTAGGAACTTATACCGCAACGGTCAAGCTGTATAAGGATATTAAGACAGAAATTGAATTTGAGGTAGTTCCGGAGTAGAATACCATTTGCTGTCAGGATGCCTCGAAAAGAGGGTTTTGTTCAGGCGGCAAAGCCGGGGCAGCATTTAAATTTACTGCAACATTCAGGGCCGGCCCCGACGGGGCCGGCTTTGTTTTTGTGTGCCGGCAGTTAAGATTATTTGACCGCGATTGTCTCTATTTCCACAAGCACTCCGAGGGGAAGACCGGCAACTGCATAGGTCGCCCTGGCAGGGGGATTTTCAGGATAATATTCCGAGTAAATTTCATTCATCTCCCTGAAATTTTTCATGTCGGTCAGCAGGCAGGTTGATTTAACGACCCCGGGAAAGTCATAGCCGGCTTCATTAAGTATGGAGGAAATATTCTTCATAACCTGCCGGGTCTGTTCTTTGATCCCGCCCTCAACAACTTTGCCGGTGGCCGGATCAAGAGGGATCTGCCCGGAAATATAAAGAGTTCCGTTTATTTCAACAGCCTGGGAATAGGGACCTACTGCTTCCGGTGCCTGCGGGGTATAAATTATTCTCTTCATTTTAAGTTATTTGATTTGGGTAACGGTTCCTGTTAGTATATTTTACCTGCGCAAAATACTTGCAGTAAATGACTGATTTATATAATTGTCTACCGGAAGAAGTTATCATACCAGCTTCTTTGTGCATGGTATTTAAGATCTTTCAGTATGTTAGATTTAACCGCGATGGAGAAGTTCCAGCTTTTTCGTGATCCGAAAGGAACAACTCCGAACCTCATATCCCAGCAATGAAGGTCTCTGTGGATATTTATGCTGGTCATGGTAAAATCATATGCCCTGAAATCATAACCGGAAGTGAATTGTATCTGCCATCTGGGGGTGAGGCTAAGGCTTCCTGAAAAATTAAGGGTCTGGTTTATCTGACCCTCGTCCCGCGGCCTGTTGTAATTAAGGTTATAACGAATATTTATATCCCATGGCACGTTAAAATCTACATATTCCCCGTAATAATGCACTGTATGGTCTATATCGTCAAGGTGCCCGAAAATATCATCCTGGCCGGGAGGTATATCGGAGTGAGGATCAATCATGCCATCCCGCATGTCAGGTGGCATAACCCTGTCCTGGCCTTGTGATGCCCCGGGAGAAGTACGGCTGCCTGCGGCCGACCGGAATCCCATTGTAAGGCTGAGACCGGCTCTGGTCATTCGGAAAGGCCTCCTGTTGGCACTCCACTGGAAAGAATCATACCTCCTGAAATTATCGTCAAGGGCATAGGGATCAAACGATGCATTGAAATTCACCCGCAATTTATTGTCAAACAGGCTGGTGTTGCCGGTCATGCTGATAGGCGACCAGTTCAGGGAATCGGCGTAAACATTGTAGCTGGTCGAAAAATTAAGCCTGTCGAGGATCTTGACTTTCTTTGATTCGGTTATGGTGTCGTTTGTGCTCCTGACCTTCATTTCCAGGTTATTGGCAAGGCTCAGGCTTATTGATCCTGATCTTCCCCTTACGCTGGGGGTGCCGTAAATTCCGTTTTCAAAGATCGAATAGGTTGTTTCATTACCCAGAGTGTCACTCTGAACCGTCCGGTAATAATCGGGAACCAGGTTATCCATGTCGGGAGCGAAACTAAAACCCACTGACGGCGTCATAACATGCCTTACTGCCTCTACCCGGGAATCCCTGAACTGGAACATCCCGTAGATATTCTGGCTTAAGCCGGTGGAAAAGTTGGGCAAAAAGGAATGGCCGTAGACTACTCCGGGGATGGTATCGGTCACCAGGCGGGGAGCAACCTCGTCCTGACCGGGGGGAACATAATCGTCAACCCAGGTTTTTCTGATGGAACTTGTATACATAACACCGGAATAAGTAAGTCCGGGTGTAATATTAAGAAGGTTAAGAAACCTGAAATTGGCTCTAAGGGGAATATCGTGTTTGAAACCGTTGGTCATATCTCCCAGCGTTTCCCTTCGTAACAGCAGGGTGTCGTAAGTCTGCAGTCTGTTATCAACGTTCGCCGAGTAGCTGAGTTCAATATTTTCATACCATCTTGTATCTCCAACCCTGTCAGCATTCCTGAAAGGATACTGCCTGGCCATGTTAAAATTTACAGAAGGAAGGCGAAGGTTTACGGTTTGATTTGAAAAGTTCTGGTTGGCGCTTATATTGCTGGTGAGCGAAAAGGGCGAATCGGGCCAGCGGTGACTGAAGGAGATACTTGACTGAGCTGTGTTCTGGGCATAGGAGTCGGCAAAATCCCGGCTGGTGGTACTGTAATTGTACTTATTGAAGGAGCTGGAGCCGAAGTTCACGCTGGCCGAGAAATTGCTGTAGGGCGATGCCTTGGCATCCTGCCGGTGCTGCCATGCAATATTATATGAGGTGTTTTCCTGGAAGTTTGCAAAGCCCCTTTCTCCAACTTTGTTATTGGAGTATGCATACCTGAAACTTCCGTTGTAACGGTAACGTTTCCGGTAATTTGATGCTGCATTTACCGACCATGAACCAAGGCTGTAAATATCTCCCTCCATCCTTAGATCCATATATTCATTAAGGTTCAGGTAGTAACCCATATTACGCAGGTAAAATCCACGGCTGGCCTCTTCTCCGTAGGTAGGGAACAGGATTCCCGATGTCTGCCCCCTTTGGTTTGGAAAAAAGCCGAAAGGAACCGCCAGGGGCAGCGGTATATCTTCTATAACCAGGTATGCAGGACCGGATATCACCTTGTCGTTGGGAATTACCTTTGCCCTGGTAAGTGCAACATAGAAGTGAGGGTGCTCGGCATCGCAGGTGGTATATTTTCCTCCCCGCATATGGAGATGGTTATTTTCGTGTTTTTTCGTGGTATGACCGTGAAGGAACCCCCCTTCCTGTTCGGTCACTATACCTGAAATTATCCCCTTTTTGGTTTCAAAATTATAACGCATGGTGTTGGCCTCAAACGTCTCTCCGCCTTCGGTCATTACCGGACGACCATGAACTATACCAAGACTGTCGGCTACCCCGCTGGCGAAAACTTCTTTTGCCGCAAGATCTATCTGGATAAAATCGGCCCTCAGCTCTATATCTTCATATTTAACATAGGCCTGACCGTAAAGGAATAATTTTTGTTCGCTGACTGAAAAGTCTATCGAGTCGGCCGAATTATACTCAACCTGGGACTCAAGGAAATTGTTTTGTTGTCTTTGCTGTTCTCCCGGTCCGGATAAAGGGGGAGGAGTTGCTGCTAAGGTGTCAGGCGCAAATGGCTGTTGCGGTTGCCGGGGATCCTGTAATCCGGGAAAGGGATAAGGGATGTTGTTTTCAGGATTCAGGGTGTCTGCCGCTGCCCCGATGGTGTCAGGCGAAAATGGCTGCTGCGGTTGCCGGAAATCTTGCGGCCCGGGAAAAGCGTCAGGATCACTCGCATTCCGTTGTACTGTATCTGGTGCGGCCACGATGGTGTCAGGCAGAAATGGTCGCTGCAATAGTTGTGAATGGGGGGGGTGGGTGGCGGTCAACCGGTCCATTTCAGGGTACAGGATGCCCGTTGCTGAAGTGCTTTTCCCGGGCCGGCCATCGGCAAAATGGAAGAGACATAGCAATATTAAAGGAATTATTGCGTGAAAAGGCTTAAAAACCTTAATTTGATGCTTATTATGCAATTTTATTATACTATTTTTGTAGTAATATCATTTTGCCGTTTGAAACCCCAAAACTAACCAATTAAATCAAACTGGAGAGGGATGCTTAAAATACTGATTGCAATATTTTATAAATCTAAACGGATTTCTTTCCTGTTTCTTGCTTGTGGCGTGTTTTTTTTGTCCCAGCCGGCCATCGCAGTTAACGAAGGACCATACAGGCTCAGGAAAGTGGTTATAGATCCGGGCCACGGAGGCAGAGACCCCGGGGCAGTGGGCCGGAAAAGCAAAGAAAAGGATGTAGTATTGGATATATCATTGAAGCTGGGGGGATATATCAACGAATATTTGCCCGATGTGGAAGTGATCTATACCCGGACCACCGATGAATTTGTGGAGCTCCACAGACGTGCGGAGATAGCCAACAGGAATCATGCCGATCTTTTTATTTCCATTCATGCAAATGCCAATCCCAACAGAAGTGTGAGGGGAACAGATACCTTTGTTTTAGGGCTCAGCAAATCCAGAGAAAATCTGGAAGTTGCCATGAAGGAAAATGCCTCCATACTCCTGGAGGAGGATTATGATGAACAATATCAGGGTTTTGATCCCAATTCTCCTGAGTCGTATATAGTATTCTCCCTTATGCAAAATACTTTTCTAACCCAGAGCCTTAATTTTGCCGATCATGTTCAGCGCCAGTTCAGGGAAAGGGTAGGCCGTATCGACAGGGGAGTAAGGCAGGCCGGCTTTATGGTTCTTTTTCAGACCACCATGCCCAGCGCACTCATAGAAGTGGGATTCATCTCAAATGAGGAAGAAGAAAGGTTTCTTAATTCAGACCAGGGACAGGCGTATATTGCATCGGCTGTTTTCAGGGCTTTCCGGGATTATAAGCAATCTATCGAAAGAAAAAGCGATGCACTTTATGCCTTCACGGCCGGGGGCGCTGATGCAGGAGAGCAAAGAGAGACAATTACTGGCATAACCCTGAATGATGCTGATCATCAAAGAAACCCAGCCGAAGACAATAATGAACCCTTGTCCGCCGGTAACCGTGATGATATCAAATTCAAGGTACAGGTAGGGTCTTCCAAAAATAAAATACCACTCAATTCCGATTTTTTTAACGGACTTGATGATATAGAGGTATATGAGTCAGACGGGCTTTTTAAGTATGTGGTAGGTGATGCTGCAACCCTTGAAGACATTGTTGCCTTCCGGGAGGTTGTTTCCAGGGTTTTTCCCGATGCTTTCATTGTTGCCGTTAGCAGGGGTAATTTAATGTCTCTGCGGGAAGTTTTGGGTAGCCAGTAATATATATGAAGGCAATAATTATGATCTTTATACTTTAGGAATGAAGGGGAAATTCAGCAAAGAAATTAAAATTGGTATTCTGGTAATTGTTACTATAGGACTTTTTATCTGGGGATACGGCTTTCTGCATGGCAAAAGAATATTTTCTCCTTCCGATACTTATTATGTGGTATACGACAGGGTTGGCGGACTGGTACAGTCGGCCGACGTGATGGTTCGCGGCTATAAGATAGGGCATGTTGAAGAATTAAGGTTTGAAGAAATTGATAGATTTGTAGTAAGACTGACAATTACAAACAGGTTTGATTTGCCTGCCGGTACTGTTGCCAGGATAGTTAGCGCCGATGTTCTTGGAACAAGGGCTATTGAAATTGTTCCCGGTCCTTTTGATGTGAAACATTCACCGGGCGACACCCTGATCGGGGATATAGAACCCGATCTGTTAGCCGACATTGGTAATTATCTTATTCCACTGGCCGATAAGGCTGGCGATATGATGGCCTCCATGGATACATTGCTGATTGTTTTCAAGACCATGCTGGATCAGGAATTCCGTGAACAATTTGCCGAAACCGTCGACAATATCAGCGTTGCCACAGCAAGTCTGCAACGTTCACTCCACAGTGCCGATACACTTATCACCCGTGAAGAGAGCCGGTTTAACAGGATTATCGGCAATCTGGAGTCCATATCGGGAAATATCGAAGGAAGTAACCAGGATATTAACACCATACTTTCCAATTTTGCTGCTCTTTCCGATTCCCTGGCCCAGGCTGAGCTGTTATCTGCCGTTAATAATCTTAACTCTGTAATTTCAGAAACCAACCAGATCATGGAAAAGATTGAAAGGGGTGAAGGCTCACTGGGCAAGCTTGTAAACGATGAGGATTTGTACAGAAATCTCGACAGCGCCACCCGCAACCTGGACAGTTTGCTGATTGACCTTAGAGAACGTCCGGGAAGGTATGTCAATTTCTCCATTTTCGGTCGCAGGGGCAATTAAAAGCGGTAAAATATAATTTTGACCAAACCCTGTTTTTCGATGATCAAAATAAGGGCTTTTATAATTCTCTCTGGAAAAAGCATTAGTTGAACTTCAATAAGGGATTAACTAACAATTTATTATGCCAGTCAAAGCTTAAGTGTTTGATCATCAGGGATCAGGCATTATTTTCTTTTTTTTTTGATCTGTAAAATATTGTTAATAAAACCATTGTTTCTTTTTGGATAATGTCAATACCTCCTCGGGGTTTTTTTTTAAAGTTTTTTTAACAAAATTGCCTGTACTTTCAGAAAAGGATAATCTTTGTAATGTGCTTATATAAAAGTTTTAAGTTAAAATGGACAGCCATCATATGTTAATTTGGGATAATTGTTTAAAGGTAATCAGAGATAATGTTCCCTCTATTAGCTTCCGAACATGGTTTGAACCGATTGTACCACTTAAGGTTAAAGATAATATTCTAACCATTCAGGTGCCAAGTCCATTTTTCTATGAATATCTGGAAGAACAATATATTGATATTTTAAGCAAGACTCTCCGCAAGGAACTCGGCAATGGAGCCAAGCTTGAATATAATGTTGTAATGGAGAACAACGCACTTTCTTCCGGAATTAAGCCGTATACGGTTAAATTTCCCGGAAAATCAAAGTCCGAACCAAAGAACAACCCGGTACAGGTATCAGTTGATGACGGAGATATCGCCATTAAGAACCCGTTTGTAATTCCCGGAATCAAAAGGTTGCACATCGACCCTCAATTGTGCCCCGATAAGAATTTTGGTAATTTTGTGGAAGGGGAATGCAACCGCCTCGCCCGTTCAGCCGGTATGGCTGTGGCAAATAAGCCCGGGGGAACTGCATTCAATCCTCTTTTTCTATACAGTGATAACGGTCTTGGTAAAACCCATCTGGCCCAGGCTATAGGTATAGAGGTTAACGATAAATTTCCTGATAAAACCGTTTTATATGTTGATGCAAATAAATTTTCAAACCAGTTTGTTGAATCCATAAGGAACAATAACCGTAATGATTTCCTGCATTTTTACCAGATGATCGATGTGCTGATTATTGATGATGTGCAGGACTTTGCCGGCAAAGAAAAGACCCAGGATATTTTTTTCCATATTTTTAATCATTTGCATCAGACAGGCAAGCAGCTTATACTCACTTCTGACAAACCACCTGTCGAACTGCAGGGGATGGAGCAGAGGCTGCTTTCCCGGTTCAAATGGGGATTATCGGCCGATATGCAGGCTCCGGACTTTGATACCCGTATATCAATCCTTAAAAGAAAGGTTTATAATGACGGAATTGATATTCCTGAAGACGTTTTGGAAACCCTTGCCATTCACATTACCAATAACGTAAGGGAACTGGAAGGTGCCCTGATTAATCTGCTTGCCCAGTCTACCCTGAACAGGAGATCAATAAACAGCGATCTGGCCCGGCAGGTTATCGACCGCCTGGTAAAAAACAACAAGAAGGAAATATCTATTTCCAATATTCAGAAGGTAGTGTGTGATTACTTCAACATCCATGTCGACCAGCTGCAGGAAAAGACCAGGAAACGGGAGATAGTCCAGGCCAGGCAGGTTGCCATGTTTTTTTCGAAAAATATGACCAAGGCATCGCTTGCCTCCATTGGCTCTCAGATAGGGGGGAAGGACCATGCCACGGTTCTGCATGCCTGCAAAACGGTAAACAACCTGATAGAAACTGACAAACGCTTTAGCCAGTCAATAAAGGATATTGAAAAGAAATTGAAAGTTTAGCGGGTTTCTGCAGGCGCTTTTCCGGACAAGGTTTAAAAAGAATCTTCTCAAATATCATATCCTGTTCCTTTAAAAAATCTTCGCGCTTCTTATAGCTGCTTTTGATCGCTATCTGTTCGGTCCTTGTGTGGGGGAATAAGCAGCGAACTGTCGCCGTAACTCAAAAACCGGAAATCGTTTTTCAGGGCATAAGCGTAAACTTTCTTCCAGTCTTCACCAATAAAGGCCGCAATAAGCAACAGTAAGGTGCTTCTTGGCTGGTGAAAATTGGTGATAAGCTTTTTAACCATTCTGAAATTATATCCCGGTATTATCATCAATTGTGTTTTTGCCACCAGCTCTGTTTTATTATTTTTTAAAAGATTCTTCAGTAAAGCTTCCAGTGCCTTGTAAACGGGAATGTCATGGGGAAGCCCGCCTGTTTCCCACTGCGACAGCATATTTGCTTCCATTCCGTTTTTGCTTTTATCCAACTGCTTAACCCCAAGCCAGTAGAGAGACTCAAGGGTACGTACCGATGTTGTGCCCACCGCGGTAATATTTTCATGACCGTCGAGTATTGTTTCCAGAGTTTTCTTATTCACCGTAAAATGTTCGGTGTGCATTTGATGCAGGTCAGCCGTCTGTGCTTTTACCGGCTGGAAAGTACCCGCACCCACATGAAGTGTAACTTCAGTCATACGTGTACCTTGCCCCAGAAGATCGTTTATCAGTTCCCTGGTGAAATGAAGACCCGCAGTAGGCGCTGCCACCGATCCTTCATAACGCGAATAGACAGTCTGGTACCTTTGTTTGTCGACCGCTTCAGGTGGCCGGTTTAAGTAGGGCGGGATTGGGGTAAGCCCTGCATTTTCAATTATGATACCGAAAGGTAATTCCCCGGGGCTCCAGGTGAAACTTATTTCCTGCCATGCTCCGTAGTCATTCACAATTTCCGCCGTAAGGCTGACTCTTGTTCCTCCTGCGATAATCTCTTTTTCGAGCGGACCGCCTTTCCATTTTTTCTTGTTTCCTGTCATACATTTCCACCGGCACCCTGAAGGGGAGGCAAAGGCCTGGTTGTATTGCGGCGGACTGGCGGGTTCGAGCAGGAGTATTTCAATCGCAGCCCCGGTTGGCTTACTCATAATGATCCTGGCCTGTACTACCCTGGTGTTGTTGAATACCAGCAAATCATCCTTTTTCATATACCCGGCAATATCCTTGAAAAGGGAGTGACTAAGATTGCCTTTGTCATAGATAAGGATCTTTGAATCGGCCGGATTTTCAAGAGGAAACCGGGCAATTCTGCTTTCGGGAAGTATATAGTCGTAATGATCAATATGAACAGGGCGGGAAGGATGATCGGCCATATCTTAATCTTTGGGTTCGCGCAAAATTAGTTAATTTTACACGAAGTAGTAATTTAAAATAATCTGATTCATATGCGTTTTAGTACAGGTGACAGGGTAAAATTCCTGAATGAGACCGGAGGGGGAACCGTGACCCGGATTATCAGTGAAAAATCAGTTATGGTTATGACCAGAGACGGCTTTGAAATACCTGTGGCTGCGGGCGAACTGATACTTCATAAGAAAGGGCAGGGCTACGGTTCGTCCGATGATGCAGATACCCGGATTTCTGACCGGAAAGCAAGAGACGTTCCGGACGATTTGCATGAAAGTTATTACGACGATACCGAACCGGATGAAATCTCACTGAGAAATGAACCTGATGTGCCCGATGCAAGGCTGTCAGATATTTCGGCCGCACCGGATGCAGGTTTTCCGGGGCAGTCATCCGAAACCTCTTATCAGGGCAGCCATGAAGAGGAGGAGGGTGCACAAAGGGCTCCTGAAAGGAACATTCTCTTTGCGTTTGTTGAAACCGAAGTCCCCGGCCAGCTGGATGCCTGGCTGATCAACGACAGCAGCTTTACCGTGCTTTATTCCCTGCTGATAAAGCAGGATGAACTATACCGCCACCTGAAAGCTGGCATGATCGATGCCGACACCAAGATTTTTATCAAAAATTTCACCAGGGAACAAATTAATGAATTTGTCTCACTTCGCATTGAGGCAATATTTTTCCGCAAAGGCATTTTTGATCCTGTATCACCTTCCCGGAGAGAGTTTGACATTGATCCTGCAGAGATCTACGGGACCGGTTTTTTTTCCGGAAATGAGTTTTTTGAGGAAAAGGCCGGTATCATACCCGTAATATCCGATCCGTTTGACCGGGAAACCAAAAAGATTACCGATCAGGATATTCACGGTATTTCAGTCAAGGATAAACCAATCTTCCCCGAGATTAAAAAAGATAAAAAAACCGACCCCAATGTGGAAGAGGTTGATCTTCATATTGAAGAGCTTGTTGACGACACTTCCGGGTTATCGGGCAGGGAAGCCCTGGATATTCAAATGGCCAGGTTTACCACCGCGATTGAGGGAGCCATCCGGGGCAAAACCAAACGTATCGTTTTCATTCATGGAGTAGGCAACGGAAAGTTGAAATTTGAGATCCGTAAAACACTCGACAGGAAATATACCCGGTTAAAATATCAGGATGCCTCATTCCGGGAATACGGATATGGTGCAACTATGGTTATTCTGCGCAAATAACCGTAAAAAGAAGCCTTAATTATCATCGGTTTCCTGGCACATATTTTGTAAAATTAATTCTGCATATTCCGATTTATCTAAAGGTTTTATGTAATTTTAAAAATTCAGCAGGCTGTTCCATCGCTTCCCGTTTCCACGGGAGGAGGAAAGTCCGGGCAGCAGAGGGCATCATGCTTCCTAACGGGAAGATACCCGCAAGGGTATGGCAAAGTGGAAAAGAAAATAACCGCCCCGGTTTCCGGGGTAAGGGTGAAAAGGTGAGGTAAGAGCTCACCGGTCTGCATGGTGACATGCGGAGCCGTTCATCCCATGAGCTGTAAGGCCATGTATATTCCGGATTTTCTGGTAAAACAGAAAAACAGGGTTGCCCGCCCTGGGTTCCTGTCTCTGACAGGAAGGCCGGAAGGGGTAGGCCGCTAGAGGCAACTGGCGACAGTTGTCGCAGATAAATGATGGAAAACCCTTCGGGGATACAGAACCCGGCTTACAGGCCTGCTGATTTTTTTTCGGGATTTTTAACCATTTGATATTTTCAGGACCTGCATTGCTGATTTCTTAACTCCGGTTTTAGGCAATGATTTCAAAATTCCTTTTTCCCTCCCTGACGGATGCAATCCCAATTTCCGCCCTGTATCATTCAATATAGTAGTAATTCAGTCGGCATTGTCATTCGGTGTCACTCCACTTCTTTCCCTTCATCATTAAATCAATCATGCCAAGGCTAATATTTGAATTTTATGTATCTTTCCATTATAAGTCTGTAACTCCATCTTATCCTGATATCATTAATTTCGAAAAAGATGAAAAACCCGGGTATTTTGAAAATGATAAGAGCCCCTTTCCTGAGCTCGATTATTGCCCCAATTTTCGCCGGCACTTTGCTGGCAGTAAGCATTAACGGATACTTAAATATCACCGGGTTCCTTCTGGTAACAATTATGGGTATTGGTTTGCATGTGGCAACCAATGTATACAATGACATATACGATACCATTCAGGGTACCGATAGAGTAAATGTACACAGGAACGAATCCAGCGGTGGATCGGGTGTGTTACTGGATAACCCCGGTTTGATGGGAAAAATGTTCTTTCTCGCCCGTACGGGACTTGTGATTTCCTTTATTTCTACTCTCTTACTAACCTTATTGCTTGAACAAAGGCTGTGGCCGTATCTGTGGGCACTTTTCCTTCTTTCCGCCTTCTTTAGCAAATTTTATACAGCTCCCCCGGTTAAGCTTGCCTACCGTGGATTAGGTGAAATATTCGTATGGCTGGCATTTGGTCCGATGGCAATATTAATTGCTACGGTAGGTCAGGGCATAACCTTTCATCCTCAGGTAATTATGTTGATGCCCATAACCGGACTCAGTACTTCTTCAATTTTGCTGGCAGGCCAGATGATTGATGTTGATGCCGACAGGGAAGGTGGCAAACATGGAGTTGCTTCCCGGCTGGGCACGGAATTTACTTCACGGTTTTATTTATTTGTTCAGGCTGCAATAATCGGCAATATCGTTCTTATATCATTTTTGTATCCTGGCATAAGCCAGCTCTTCCTACTGGTACTCTTACCCTATATATTCATTTTTCCCCGGGCGGCACAGGTAATTACCAGGCACCACGGGGATCCTGACCGTTTGAAGAAAGGGGCAAAACTTACCGTTATGATCCACCTTATCTTTTCATTTCTGCTGGTGGTTACATTATTTGCCTATATAGCGGTTAACTGAAAATCCGCTTAAACCGGACTATCCATTATCGGAGGAGGTGTATTTAACCCCGATTTCGGGAGATCGCATAATACCCTGTTAACCGGAAATTAAAGGGCGATATGGTAAAGTAACAGGAAAAACAGGGGAGCTGTTACCGATCCGAGGATATTGACCAGGTCATTGGGTGAAAATCTGTGTTTATTTTGAGTCAATAACTTCCATTTAAGGAACTTTTCTTCTGCAAAAGCCCCAAGGAAGGAATCGGCAAAGCAGGCAAGAAATCCGGAGATTGCCAGTATTGTCGTCATCCGGATATGAGGTTCACCAAAGAACAGATACATGGAAATTACCGATACGGATGCTGAACCGGCAAGTGCGGCAAATGTTCCCCCGGCAGAAACCCCTCCCGTAGTGCCGGAGGGATGCATTTTCAGGTCGGCCACCGAGAGGCATCTTTTATTGACCAGCGGGCCCACTTCACTTGCCCATGTATCGGCCGTAACTGCGGCTACCAGCACAATAAAGAAATAAATAAAAATTTCATTCTGACTGATCAGAAACATAACCGAGCTCAGGAGGGCCCATATTATATTGGCCATTACCTGCCAGACATTCCGGCCTGATGAAGCGATGCTTCCTTTCAAAAGACGGGAATTGAGCTTTGTAAGCAAAGCGGATGTTATAAAGAAAAAAAGCACCGGAAAGATCCATATGAAGCCCGGAAGGCTCACGAAATAAACCCCCAGCAGTCCGGCCGACAAACTGCCTGTACGGCTTAGAAGGTTCCATTTGAACAGCAATATACTTCCCGCTGCAAACAGCAGCAAAATTCCTGTTATAAACAGCAGGGTATCCGGTGCCAGAAACTCCTCCCGAATCTGATTCTCCAAAATCCTGAAGAAAACGGACAACCCCAGTGGGATTGTCAGATTGTCGGATCCCCTGGAGGAAATAGATTCCAGGCTTATGGAAATAAATAGTGCAAGCAGAAGGAAAGGCAGGTTGCCGGCATATACGGGGGGTAGATAAAACCGGAATATAATAAGGGTAATTATGGCATAGGCAATGACCCCGAACAGGCTTTTTTTGTCGTGTAAAACCCTGAAATTTAAATTGTTGTTTTTAATCCGGCCGGCCCACCAGGCGGCAATATCAGACAGGGTGAGAACCATAATTGCCGTTCTGAACCAAAAAAGAGGCTGGTTATACAAAATCAGGAAAGATGATATAACCCCCAGGGGATAAAAAAGAGTTCCCAGGCTTGAGTCTTTCGTTTTGTGCAGTGAATATAATTTTTGGTAGTTAAATGTCAGAAAGGAAAAGAGGGCCCCGGCAATATAAAGAACCAGCAAGATATCCCTGTCAAGGAAATAAGTTAATGCAAATACCAGGCAGCCGGTGAAAAAGTGGACCGACTTTCTTATCAGAATGGTGTTGTTTACTTCCATAGCAGCGACCATCCCGTTACCATTATTTTATCCTTACCTCAGACCACTTAAGCACTGGTATTTTGATGCGTGCCAGTATAAATGCCAGAATCAGACCGCTTACCATTTGCCAGATACCCCACCATGCAGCCATGAATGCCATTCCGCCGTTGGCATGAAAGATGTTGAAAATCAGTATAAGGGCCAGTCCGCTGTTCTGGATTCCGGTTTCAATGCTTAGGGTGCGCCTGTCGCTTCGCGATACCCCGGCAAAGGTGCCTACCAGGTAGCCGGTTGACAGGGTCTGGATATTAAGGAGCAAAACAATCAGTCCGATGGGGAAAATTACCGATGTGAAATGTTCGAGGTTGGCCAGCAGGGCACCTGCAATAAAAGTAAGGTAAAGAACCAGTGAGATGATTTTTATACGCTTCATGTTCTTTTGGGCAAAGGCAGGGAATTTATGGGCAAACCACATTCCTGCCAGCAGCGGTATTCCAAGCAGAATAAAGACTGTTTTGGCCATTTCCAGAAAGTCAATATGAATGGGGATGTTAAGATGCCCGGCTTTCTGATAGAATTGAACATACATCCCCCCCCAGAAGGCGAAATTAAAAGGGGTGAAAAATGTGGCGGTTAGGGTGGCAAAAGCGGTGAGTCCTACCGAAAGGGCTATATTTGCCTTTGCCAGGGCTGAAATAAAGTTGGAAACATTACCTCCCGGGCAGGCTGCAATAAGTATCATTCCCATGGCAATGGAAGGGGGAGGATCCAGCATCACAACGAGTCCGAAGGTAAGTGCGGGTAGTATCAGGAACTGGGATGCAATTCCCAGCATGGCCGATTTCGGGTAGGTAAAAATCTTTTTGAAGTTATCAATTTTAATTTCCATGGCAACCCCGAACATGATGCAGGCCAGGGTAATGTTCATATATAACAGGCCTCCTTCGCTGAAGTTCAGCCTTATATCATCTATTGCAGCAAGGGCTTCATACATATATCCGGTTTTTAATTTTGCCGGTCAACCCCCTTCCGGTGGAAGGAGACATGCGAAATATTAACAGAAAATTTTGGAGGCCTAAATATAAAACAGATTTTCATGAGAATGAAGTAAGTAAATCATATTAATTATTAATCACTTTCATTGCCTGGTATTCATATTCAGTATTCACTCTCATGGAACCCTTATGTTTGTTCATGATATTTTGTCTGCCGAAGGCTGATGAGGGTTTCAGAATGACAGTTTTTTCATTTTGTTTGTTTATTAAAACTTAATTCATTGTCAATTTGTCATTTTTCGGGAAAAAACGATATTTGCATCAGCTTTGGCAAATTTTATGTAAACCGTGTTACTGAATATTTTCTTAAACTCAACTTAACATTTTTTAACTGAAATGGTAAATAATAACGATATTTCAGAGGACGTTAAGTGGGAATAATCAACATGTTTTTCAAGTAGTGAGTTATTACCAACCCAAACCAATGATTTTATGAACGAAACCATTGACATTAAAGAATTGAATGAGCGGATCAGCCGGGAAAGCTCTTTCGTTGATCTGATAAACCAGGAAATTTCAAAAGTAATTGTAGGCCAGCAGCATTTGATTGACAGCATGCTGATCGGACTGTTATCAGATGGGCACATTCTTATAGAAGGAGTACCCGGTCTTGCCAAGACTCTGTCTATAAGTTCACTTGCTGCAATTATTACTGCAAAATTCAACCGGATCCAGTTTACCCCCGATCTGCTTCCTGCAGATTTGCTGGGAACCATGATATACAGTCAGAAAAAGGAGGAGTTTTTTGTGCGTAAGGGGCCGGTTTTTGCCAACTTCATACTTGCCGACGAGATCAACCGTGCACCCGCCAAAGTGCAATCGGCGCTGCTTGAATCAATGCAGGAGAGGCAGGTTACCATTGGCACCGAAACATTCAGGCTTGACGATCCGTTTCTTGTAATGGCTACCCAGAACCCCATAGAACAGGAGGGAACCTATCCGTTACCCGAAGCACAGGTTGACAGGTTTATGTTAAAGGTGGTGATCACCTATCCGAAAAAGACAGAGGAAGCTTTGATCATGAGGCAGAATCTTGATGGTGAGTTCCCGGCACCCTCAGCGGTTGTTTCCCCAAAGGAAATTATCAGGGCAAGGAGCGTGGTGAGGGACATATATATTGATGAGAAAATAGAGAAATATATCCTTGATATTGTATTCTCTACCCGGACACCGGCTGAATACGGACTAAACCGGTTCGAAGCCATGATAAATTACGGAGCATCACCGCGTGCAAGCATAAATCTTGCCAGAGCGGCAAAAGCATATGCATTTATAAACCACCGGGGATATGTTATTCCCGAGGATGTGAGGGCGGTCTGCTATGATGTTATGCGTCACCGGATCGGACTGAGTTATGAAGCGGAGGCTGAAAATATTGTCTCAGAAGACATAATCACCGAAATACTGAATACGATAGAAGTGCCATAAACCTGGTACTGGTAACTACCACGCCGGGATGCAAAAATCCATATCGGGGCCGGTGGAGGAAAAACATAATTAACTATTACATTGTCGTGGAGGCAAAAGAACTTTTAAAAAAGGTCAGGAAAATAGAGATCAAGTCACGGGGACTTTCGCGTGATATTTTTGCAGGGCAATACCATTCGGCCTTTAAGGGACGCGGAATGGCCTTCAGCGAGGTGAGGGAGTACCAGCCGGGCGATGATATCAGAAGCATTGACTGGAATGTGACGGCAAGATTCAACCATCCCTATGTAAAGGTTTTTGAAGAAGAACGGGAGCTTACCGTGATCTTGCTCGTTGATATAAGCGGTTCAAGGGAATTCGGCACCAGGGGAATGCTTAAGAAAAATGTAATAACCGAGATCGCTGCAGTCCTTTCATTTTCGGCAATACAAAACAATGACAAGATTGGAGTGATCTTTTTTACCAGCAAAGTTGAAAAATTCATTCCGCCCAAGAAGGGACGCAGGCATATTCTTTATATCATAAGGGAACTGATTGATTTTACCCCTGAAAACCGGTCCACCGATCTGACCGAGCCATTGCGGTACATGACAAATGCAATAAAAAAGAAAAGTACCGTTTTTATGATATCTGATTTCATACAATCCCATGATCTCATTCAGGGAGGCAGTAACGGCCGGCCGGCAGCTTTTTCTGACATGTTGAAAATTGCCTCCAGAAAACACGATCTGGTGGCAATAAGGATATACGATGAAAGGGAAAAGGAAATACCCCCGATCGGCATGCTGAGGGTCAGAGATGCTGAAACAGGGGAAATCCGGTGGATGGATACCCTGTCGGAGAAGGTCAGGAGGCAATACTCCTCCTGGTGGAAGAAACATGATAAAGAGCTGACGGATATGTTCCTTAAAACCGGTATTGATTCGGTGTCAGTAAATACTGCGGAAGATTATGTAAAACCCCTGATTAAATTATTCAAAAGCCGATAGTGATAAAATGGAATTAACTCTCAGATCAGAAATTAAACAGAAAGGTACGAATGCAGTGGTCTGCAGCGTAATCCTTGTCATGTTTATGATTCTGACCCATCCGGTCAGGGGTACAGGCCTTAACGGCTGGTCGGTAAGTGCCTCGGCCCGGTTTGATACCGCTTCTATCCGAATAGGTGAACAAACCCGGTTTACCGTCACCCTTGAACAACCTGATGAAATATATGTATACCTGCCGGAGTTTAATGATACCCTGGCGGAAAATATTGAGATACTCTCAGCCACCGGCTACGATACCCTGAGACTGGATGATAACAATCTGCGGATTACAAAATCGTATAACGTGACTTCATTTTACGGTGGCCGTCATACCGTTCAATCCATCCCGTTAGTTTTCAGTGCCGACGATGCCGAAAGGGTTTTGCATACAAGGCCAGCCGACCTGGAAGTATTGAGCCCTGAGATTGACCGGGAATCGTCCATATACGATATCAAGGATCCTTTTGCCGTTTCCCTGGGCTTCAGGGAAATATTACCATGGATAATTATTGCCGCGATATTGGTTTTTCTTGGCTGGTACTGGTACAGGTACCTGAGAAAGAGAAAAGAGGGGCAACCGGCATTTGAGTCCCGGAAACCCCTGGAACCCCTGGAACCTGCTCATGTAATTGCCATGAAAGAGCTCAGGGAATTAAAATCGGAATCATTATGGCAAAAGGGAATGGTGAAGGAATACTATACCAGGTTAACTGAAATTATCAGGAGATATATTGAAAGAAGATTTGGCATAACAGCAATGGAACGAACCAGCAGGGAGATTGTAGGTGAGCTTAACCGAACCGACGGACTGGCAAAGGAGGTTGTAAAGCTGCTTGAGCAGTGTTTTCTGATTGCCGATCTGGTCAAGTTTGCCAGGGTTCGTCCGGGCGAAGAACAACACGAGATGAGCATGAATACAGCCTTTCATTTTGTCAAGGCAACCTGTGATCCCGGATCAGGAACAGATGCCGTGATCCGGGAAGTACCTGCCGGCCAGCTGCAGCCGGAAGAAAACAATAATCCTTCATCGGATAACAGTTGACTTTAATAAGGAAAAGAGACCGGAAATGAGCGAATACAGTTTTGCAAATCCAGAATTTCTTTGGCTGTTGCTATTGATTCCCGCAATGATATTGTGGTATGTCTTCAGGCAGCGTAACCGTTATCCCTCTTTGCAGATGCCCGGCATGCAATGGCTTGATAATACCCCGGTTACCATTCGCCACTACCTTCAGCATATAGTCTTTGCCTTTCGCATGCTTGCAGTTGCTTTTCTTGTTATTGTCCTTGCCAGGCCACAGACCCATGATCAGTGGGAGGAGATGATAACCGAAGGAATTGACATTATGATATCACTGGATATTTCCAGCAGTATGCTTGCAGAGGATTTCCGTCCGAACCGTATGGAGGCCGCCAGGGAAATAGCTGCAGATTTCATCAGGGGCAGGACCAATGACAGGATGGGACTGGTTATATTTGGCGGAGAGAGTTTTACCCAGTGCCCCCTTACCACCGATCACGGGGTCCTGGTTAATTTATTGAGTGAGGTTGAGATCGGAATGATAGAAGATGGAACAGCTATCGGGATGGGACTGGCAACCGCAGTCAACCGCCTGAAAAACAGCGAATCAAAAAGCAGAATTGTAATTCTGCTCACCGACGGGGTTAATAATCGCGGGTCTATAGATCCGTTGACTGCCGCCGGCATTGCAGCAAATTTCGGCATAAGGGTTTATACTGTGGGTGTGGGCAGCAGGGGGCCGGCTCCCTTTCCGGTTCAGACTCCCTATGGCGTGCAGTACCGGGAAATAGAAGCTGATCTTGATGAAGAAATTTTAGCCGAAATTGCCGCCCTTACCGGGGGCAGTTATTTCAGGGCTACCGATGAGGCTAAGTTAACCGAGATATATTCCGAAATCGAGGAGATGGAAAGGTCACGCATCGAAGTAAGACATTTTAATACCAGCAGGGAAGAATACCGGTCGTTTGCCCTTTTCGCCGGACTGCTGCTGATTTGCGAATTACTGATAAGGTTGTTATGGTTAAGGAATATCCCGTAAGCGGGTGAATTAAACGGATTAAAAATGGTTGAGTTTGCACATACTGAATATTTTTGGTTTTTATTGCTGGTCCCCTTTATGCTGGTGGTATTCCTTACTGCAAGGTTTTACCGGAAGAGGGCCATCAGAAAATTCGGTGATCCCGGGCTAATGGAATTTCTTATGCCGCTCGCCTCCGGACGGAGGCCTGCCCTGAAGTTTGCTCTGGTACTCTTTTCCATGGTGTTTTTAATCCTTGCCATGGCCGGACCGAGATTTGGCTCGAGGCTTGAAGAGGTTAAGAGGGAAGGGGTTGAGATAATCATAGCGCTTGATGTATCCAACAGTATGATGGCGGAAGATATTCTTCCCAACCGGCTGGAACGATCAAAAATGGCTGTGTCAAGGCTTGCAGGCAGTTTACGGAATGACAGGATCGGACTTGTGGTATTTGCAGGTGATGCCTATGTGCAGGTACCCGTTACCAGTGATTATGCTGCCTTCAGGATGATTCTTGACAATGTTTCGACCGATATTGTTCCCGTTCAGGGTACAGCTATCGGCAGGGCCATTGATTTGGCGGTCAGGTCATTTACACCTGAATCAACCGCCAGCAGGGTGCTTATCATAATTTCGGATGGAGAGGATCATGAGGATGACCCGGTAAATGCAGCAGCAACGGCAAGAGAAAAAGGAATCACCATTCATACCATAGGAATGGGAAGACCCGAAGGGGCTCCCATACCGGCCGGAGAAGGCCGGCAGGGGCGGTTCATGACCGATTCTGAGGGCAATACTGTTATCAGCCGTTTTGATGAAGCCACATTAAGAGGCATAGCTTCAGCAGGGGAGGGGATATTTGTCAGGGCGGGCTCTTCCGGTACAGGCCTGGAGATGATAATGGATGAAATAGAAAAGATGGAAAAAGAAGCATTTGAGGAGCTGCAATATACAGAATTTAACGAACGTTTTCAGTATATGGCCTTTATTGCACTATTTCTGCTTTTTATTGATTTTTTGATTCTTGAGCGAAAAAATAAATGGTTGAACAGCTTAAAACTATTTAAGACAAGATAATAATGACAACTATGATCCGAATCCATAATTTGCATTTATTCCGGCATTTGACGGTAATTCTTCTTATGACCGTCCTGGCAGGTTATTCACAAAATGCGTTCTCCCAGGCAGAAAAAAGATTGTTGCGGGAAGGAAACCGTCTGTACCAGAAAGAGCTTTTTGATGAATCCGAACTTTCCTACCGCCGGGCCCTGGAGAAAGCTGAAGATTCTCCGCTTGCACGGTTTAATCTTGGTAACTCCCTTTACAAACAGGATAGGTACGATGAGGCAACCAGGTTTTTCGGAGAGCTTGCCGATGATATTGAAGATCCCCTTAACCGGTCAAAAGTCTATCATAACCTTGGCAATTCCCTGCTCATGTCTCAGCAGATCCCCCAGAGCATAGCGGCATATAAAGAGGCGCTCAGGAATAATCCCGGCGATGAGGAGACACGTTATAACCTTGCTTTTGCGCAGCATCTTCTGGATGAGATGGAAAACCAGCCAGAAGGAGATGGAGACGGAGAAGACGGTGATCAGGATCAGGAGGACGAAGACCGCGGCGAAGGCGATGACCAGGGGGAACACGATGATCGGGCGGGAGACGGCCAGGATAATATGGATGATGCCGATGATCGGGAAGCTCCGGATACAGGCTCCGATTCCGGAGAGGACGATATGCCCCGCCAGTCAGATCAGCCGCAACCCGGAGAGATTTCACCCGAAGATGCCCTCCGTATGCTTGAAGCCGCAGAAAGGGAGGAACAGAGAGTGCAGGAAAAACTGATGGAAAGCAAGTCTGCCGGACAACAACCCGGAACAGGCAGGAACTGGTAGTATTTTTATTGTATTCTAAACCAGCAGAAAGATCAGCAGTAGTATTTTTATTGTATTCTAAATCAACATAACAGGTCAGGGTTGGTAATATAATTTCTTAGATAATGTTGTTTCACTTTATAGAAAATACATATAAAATTTCAGGCGAAAGCAGGCAAAATACGCTGAAAGTCTGGGGATATAAAAATGTTCCTGCAGCATTAAAAATTGTTTTTTTTGTTCTGTTCACATCATTTGCCCACGCGCAGGAGGTGCAATTTACAGCATCGGCTCCCTCTGTAGTGGCTGCCGGCGAGCAGTTCAGGCTTGTTTACACCATTAATACCCGGGCCGAAAATATCCGTCTTCCTGACCTTGGCCTTTTCCGGCTTATATCAGGACCTGCCACCTCCAGCAGCAGCAGCGTCCAGATCATTAACGGAGAGATGACACAGAGCCGGTCGGTTACCTACACATATGTTCTTGGCGCCACTGAGGAAGGTAATTATACTATCGGTCCGGCATCAATAACCGCAGGTGAAGATCAATACACTTCAAACAGCGTTAGTATAGAAGTGGTAAGCGGCAGTGCAGGACAAGGCACCGGCCGGGAACCAGCCGGTCCGGACGCAACCGCCGACCGGAGTCTGCCCGACATTGCCGGCGATGATATCTTTGTAAGAATACTGCTTGATAAAAAGGAAGTTTTTCAGGGTGAGGGGATACTGGCCACCATAAAGCTTTATTCCAAACTTGACCTTACCGGAATCGAGAATGTCAGGTTTCCTGCTTTCAGCGGATTTTACCAGCAGGATATAGAAACCCCTCCCCTGAGGAGCCTTGATCGTGAAGTTATTAACGGAGAGATTTACGGCACGGGCATCCTTAAACAGATGCTCCTGTTCCCCCAGAGAAACGGAGAGATAAAAATTGAACCTTTCGGTATGGATGCGGTGGTCAGGCAACGTGTCGGAAGGCGGGGAAGCTTGTTTGACGATTTTTTCGGCGGCACCGAATCAAGGAGAATTCCGGTGGAGAGTCCCCCGCTTACCTTGAAAGTCAAGCCTTTGCCCGGAGAAAGGCCGGAAGGTTTTTCGGGAGGTGTTGGCAGTTTCAGTCTTTCCGCTGAAATAGAACCGGAAAGACCAAGGTCCAATGAAGCAATTACCATGCGGCTGACGATTTCGGGACAGGGAAACCTCAGGCTGCTAAGGCAGCCGGAAATAGATTTTACGCATGGATTTGAAGTTTATGATCCCAACGTTAGCGAAGCCATAACCAATAGTCCGGCCGGCCAGCAGGGTAAGATAACCTGGGAATATCTTATAATTCCCCGCTCGACGGGTAATTTCAGTATCCCTTCCCTGCAATTCAGTTATTTCGATCCTGCCGCCGCACAATACAGGAGTACCGGCACCGGCGAATTTCACCTTCTTGTTGAACAGGGTGATGATAGCGGGGGAGGGATTGCCGCCGCAGGATATGCCCGGGAAGACCTGAGGATCATAGGAAGGGATATCCGTTTTATCAAAACATCGGGAGTGGTGTTAAAACAAACAATCAGTGATCCTTTTGGCTCATTCCCTTTTTATCTGTGGTTCATAATACCGCTGGTTTTTTTTATAGCCTTTATCAGCGTTCAGAAAAAAAATATCCGCGACAGGGCCGATATTGCAAGGATGAAAAACCGCAGAGCCGGTAAGGTGGCCCGGCGCCGTCTGAAATCGGCCGGTAGCTATCTCAGAGAAGACGATTCCCGGAAATTTTTTGATGAAACCCTCAGGGCCATATGGGGTTATCTGAGCGACAAGCTGCTCATACCGGTATCCGATCTTAACCGGCAAAATTTAAAATCTGCACTTATAGAAAAAAATATCCCAAAAAAGGATGTTGAAAGGTTGATCGGAATAATTGACGATTGTGAATTTGCACGCTATGCCCCCTCGTCCTCCCCGGCCGATAAGAATATTATATATAACGATACGATTAAGATTATAACACTGATCGAACAAAATATCAGGCAATAATGATCCGATCCGAAAAACTGTATGTGGCATTGCTGTTCTCCGCCTTTTTATCTGCCCTGGCTTGCAATCTTCAGGGACAGGAATATACCGGCAATGAAAATGCCGGAATCTTATCCGGTGACCTTTTATTATTAAGCCCGGAAGAGAAATTCGGGATGGCAAATAAGCTATATACGGAAAACAATTTCGATGAGGCGGTCGTGCTTTACGAACAGATCATTGATTCCGGCTACCGGTCGGCCGAACTGTTTTATAATCTCGGAAATGCATACTACCGGTCGGGCAACATCGCGGCAGCAATACTGAATTTTGAAAGAGCCGCCTTGATTGCACCCGGCGATGAGGATATCAGGTTTAACCTTGAACTTGCCCGGAACCGGATAAGGGACAGGATCGAGAAATTACCGGTATTTTTTCTCAACCGTTGGTGGCAGGAAGCCAGGAACCTTGTCGATGCAGGTACCTGGGCAGCAGCAAGTGTGTCATTCTTTATTGTGACTCTTGTATTTCTTTCCGTGTTTCTGTTTTCTGCATCAGTAATTATGAAAAAAATTTTCTTCTTGCTGGCTGTTATGGTATTCATACTTTCAGCATTAAGCTTCTCGCTTGGACTTGATCAGAGAAACTACCTCAGAAACCATAATACGGCAATTGTTTTTTCACCGGCTGTGCCCGTTAAGAGTTCACCCGATTACGGCAGCCCCGATCTTTTTATAATCCATGAAGGTACAAAGGTCCATGTCGGAGAAAGCTTCGGCGACTGGTGTTCGGTGAGGCTGAGTGACGGTAATCAGGGATGGCTGCCCATTGATGCCATAGAGATGATCTGATACTCCCCGGGGAATGTTTTTTCCGGTTGTTTATTGCTTCCAGTAGTTTCTGGTTGTTTCCCAGAAGGAGCCCAGTTCATAATCAAATGATTCGGGCTCAAATCGGGCCATTCCCGAAGCATCGTAATGAGTGAGCTCTCCCAAATAAGTTTCTCCCTCTAAATTATACAGATCCACCCTTACCGCGTCGAATTTCTCCGACAGTTTTTCACTAAGGCTGATTATTCTGCCGAGCCCGGAAGGTTTTTTAAAGGGGGTTTTTGTTAATTCATAGCCCGGATTATGCACCGGCAGCATATTCCAGTCAAGATCAAAATAGGCAGACAATTCACCATCACTGAACCGGTTTTGCGACACCCGGATAAGCCTGCATTTGCCGTGAAAGCAATAAAGCTTAAAATCATCCGGTAGTCCGCCGCTCCTGGTTTGCAACAATTTTTCCACGATGATTTTTTTGGGGATGTTTCTGTAAGCCCATTCATGCCCGTACAACCCGTAATCAATCTTAAGCCATTCCCTGCATTTTTTAATTATTTGTTCTGCGGTTATTTTATTTTTTCCCTTAACGATCAAATGCATCTGACTCCCATGGTTAGGCTTAACCACGAAATCATCGGGTAGTGTGCCGAAAGGAATGGACTCTGGTGTGTCGGTAACGTAATAAAGGGGTATCAGTATCTTTTCCGCTTCCTGGTCACCAAGCATATCTGTTACATAGGATCTGACGGCATATTTGTCGGCCGTCCTTACCAGCAATGGATTTCTGTCATAGATTTTTTTCCATATTGTTTTTTCATTGAATGACCGTGGCGAATCCAGATTTAGTTCATGCCCGACCCTGGAAAGGTATTGGGCTTTAAGTTTTTTAAAACCCAGTAAACGGTCCATATTTAATTTGATATCGGCATAAAATTTGTTTACACCGGAGGGAAAATGATGCATATAATTTCTTTTTCTGCTCTTTTTCTTTTCGGTTTCCATCAATTGAGAGTTGTTTTTGTGATGTTAACCATTTAAACAACCAGGCTCAAATGTTGTTTAACAAAAAAACCGCATATTATCAAATGTCCGAAGTAGTAATAGAAAGAATAAACACACCTGAAACCTGGATTACAGAGCTTGATGGCCATTACGGGGGATTGTTTATGGACTGTGAATGGCTTGAAAGCATTTCTAATCCCGACAGAAATACGGTTTACCTTAAATTTCTGTACGATAACAGGAGGGTGGCACTGCTTGGCGGAATTGAAACCAATATACGCGGAGAAAACATGAAGCAGTTGTTTTCTTTTTCAGGGATTTCTTTCGACACTACCGATCATTCCGTAATAGAAAAGAGCAAAAGGGCTTTGTATAACTATGCCAGGGGAAAAGGATATAAAAGAATATCTCTTAAAGCGTACGATAATCATTCATATATTCCTTTGAAAACACGATTCTTCAGGGAATATGAAAGAGCTGAGTATGTCTTCGATCTTCAGGGTGATAAGGAGGATATACGGAAGAGATTTGATCCCGATATAAGGCGGAGAGCCCGAAAAGCAAAGAGGGAAGGAGTTACCATCCGTAAAAGTAATTCCGCAGAACTGACCGAACATCTTTTCGGCCTGTTGGAAGATACATATAAAACGAGGCTATCTAAAGGTTATGGCGATTACGTCTACCTCTTTTTGCCCTTTTTTGACAGGGAGGAAATCAACAAACTTCTGAAAAATGGCTATGCCTCCTTTTATTGTGCTGAAAGGGAAGGGGAGATTTTAAGCATACAGCTGATTTACACCTGCAGGAAAAGGGCATATGGTCTGTTGATGGGTAATACCGGCGAAGGCTATAAAACGGGGGCTACAGCACTTCTTTTTTATGAGGTTACCGGTATGTTTAAGGATGCAGGCTACCTGTATTATAATTTTGGAGGGGTGCAGAGAAGTCCCAACCACAGGGGATTGAGAAAATTCAAGGACTCGCTGGGAGCCGGAATTGTGAGATCGTCCGAGGAAGTTACCAACTTCATAGGTCCTCCTCTTAATCTGCTGAATCCCCTTCTGGAAACAAAGCATTTTCTGGAAAACGTGAGGGTGGGACCATGGCGGGTTAAAAAAATGATGGTTAATGTCATTGATATGGTAATTAGAAAAAGAGACCGTCCCTGAACAACAAAATCAATCTTTCCGGCAACTCCTTCCGGCCGGCAAACAGCTCTGGCATGCCTGCATTGCCGAAACCTTTGCCATGAAGAGGCAGTGGATTTTGTAATACAATCATCAGTCCTTTCAGGCGGTCGTCAAACCTGTCAGGCAATCAGCAATCCTTTCAGGCGGTAATCCGATGTAATTTAATTGGCAATGCGGCACTGGTATTTTGTATTTATCAAAATTTGTTTATTTTTGTTTTATTAACCGGATAGCGGTGAATTCCAACCATACCAGATAACGGTCATTCCAAACTATAGCGGATAACGGTCATTCCAAACCAAACGGATAACGGTCATTCCAATCTAATCCAGATAACCATCAATCCAAACTAAACCTGACAACCATGAATTCAAAATTTCCCCTTTACCTTAAGCTTTCGGTAATGATGTT
>PWPZ01000180.1 GCA_003556985.1 Bacteroidota bacterium | reverse complement strand
TTTTGCATAGTTTTTATGAACAATATTACCCTGTTTTTCATTAACCAAACAATTAGAAAATGAGCATGTTCAGGAAAATGGATCTTTCGGACGATACCTTCGAAAAAAAGTCCGATGGAGAAGTTGAAAAGGTAAAATGCCTGATAATAGGGTCAGGCCCGGCAGGTTATACCGCCGCTATTTATGCGGCCCGGGCGAATCTTAAACCGGTTTTGTATGAAGGACTCCAGCCCGGTGGCCAGCTTACAACAACAACCGAGGTAGAAAATTTTCCGGGTTACCCCGATGGTATTACCGGGCCCGAAATGATGGAAGATATGAAAAGGCAGGCCCAAAGATTCAATGCGGATATACGGTTCGGACTGGCCTCCGACTCCGATCTTTCTTCCCCGCCATTTAAGATCACTATAGATAATGCAAAGATAGTTCATGCTGATTCACTCATTATTGCCACCGGGGCAACGGCAAAGTATCTCGGACTGGAGTCGGAGACAAAATATATGGGATCGGGTGTTTCCGCATGTGCCACCTGCGACGGTTTTTTCTATAAGGACCAGGATGTTGCAGTGGTGGGAGGGGGAGATACTGCGGCCGAAGAGGCTTTGTATCTGTCAGGCATTTGCAGAAAGGTTTACCTTATAGTCAGGAAAGACTATTTGCGTGCATCGAAGGTCATGCAGGAACGGGTAATGAACACGGAGAATATTTCAATTTTGTTTGAACATGTTACCAGTGAGATAGTTGGGGATGAAGGCGGTGTTAACGGGGTTATACTTATTAACAGCAAGGGTGAGGATGTCCGTATCGATATCACCGGGTTTTTCGTTGCCATAGGGCATACCCCTAATTCTTCCATTTTCAGGGATTACCTGGAAACCGATGAAGTAGGCTATATTAAAACAATACCGGGATCAACAAAAACAAATATTGAGGGAGTCTTTGCCTGTGGAGATGTTATGGATGCCTACTACCGCCAGGCGGTAACCGCTGCAGGCACTGGTTGCATGGCCGCAATTGATGCCGAAAGGTATCTCGGAGCCAGGCATACTCAAGCCAAAAAAGTTCCTGCGGGATAGCGCACCGGAACTTTTACAGTAACCGGCGAGGAGACAGTACCCGGAAACAATATTATTTACCGGAGAACTGACCCGAAAGAGGTAATACCGTTTACCGGAGAACTGACCCGTGAACCAATCCTGCTAAACATTACCCCGGGTCATTGTGTGAGTCAGGCAGTTGTAACTATTTTCTCGCCGGCATATTTGCCTGCTTTAAGTTTTATGGCAACCTCCGCAAAGGCGCTTATGGTATAATTCACGTCTTCAAGGGTGTGGAGAGCCGTGGGTATCAGCCTGATCAGCAAGACTCCTTTGGGCACCACCGGGTAACCGACAAGTGAACAGAATATGCTGTAATTTTCCCTTAAATCAAGTGCAATATTTGTTCCTTCCGGAACGCTTCCCGACAGGAACACAGGTGTAACCGGCGATTCGGTATTACCTATATTAAAACCCTTATCCTTCAGTCCGCTCTGCAGGGCGTTTACCACATTCCACAAATTCTCTCTCAGTGCATTCTCGGTTTTCAGCAGCTCGAGACGCTTAAGTGCTCCAATTACCATTGGCATGGGGAGCGATTTTGCAAATATCTGTGAACGCATGTTATAGCGCAGGTAGTTGATTACCATCTCCTTTCCTGCCACAAAGCCGCCTATTCCTGCCATTGCCTTGGCGAAGGTCCCGAAATAGACATCTACCTCATCTTGAACTCCCAGGTGCTCGGCCACACCTGCACCGGTTTTTCCCATAGTTCCAAAGCCGTGGGCATCGTCCACAAGCAGGCGAAAAGGATATTTTTCCCGGAGCCTGACAATCTGATCCAGCTTTCCCAGATCGCCCGACATGCCAAACACGCCTTCGGTAATCACAAGAACTCCCCCGTTTTGTTTGGAGGCAAGATTTACTGCCCTCCGGAGTTGCTTCTCCAGGTTTTCCATGTTATTGTGCGGGAATACATACCGTTTTCCCATATGCAACCGTACTCCGTCAAGTATGCAGGCATGAGATTCTGAATCATAAACAACCACGTCATTGCGGCCCACCAAAGAATCAATTATAGAAACCATACCCTGGTAACCGTAATTCAAAAGATATGCATCCTCTTTCCCCTGAAATTCCGCAAGCTGGCGCTCCAGCTCTTCATGCTGGCCTGTTTGTCCCGACATCATCCTGGCACCCATTGGATAAGCCATTCCATATTTTGCCGCGGCTTCTGCATCAGCCTCTCTTACCCGGGGATCGTTGGCCAGGCCAAGGTAATTATTAAGACTCCATACCAGGACCTCTTTGCCCCTGAATTTCATTCTTGTTCCGATTTCTCCTTCAAGCTTGGGGAATGTGAAATATCCATGGGCTTCTTTCATGTATTGACCTATAGGGCCCATGTTCTGCTTTATCTTATCAAATATATCCACGATTGTTTGGTTTTAGTTAATGTAATAGTTTTCAGTGGAAAACGGGTTCTTACAACCGATTGTTA
This sequence comes from Bacteroidota bacterium, assembly GCA_003556985.1. Taxonomy (GTDB): domain Bacteria; phylum Bacteroidota; class Bacteroidia; order Bacteroidales; family PUMT01; genus PXAP01. The sequence goes on along the minus strand of PWPZ01000180.1, from coordinate 5,989 downwards.
ATTACGCCGGTGCCGTAAGCTTAGTTCTTTGCAAAATAAATGCTTTTTTTTTGCGTTTCAAGTAAAATTAATAAAATATCTGGTAGTGAATTGTTGTTAAAAAATTTTATTTTTGCACGCTACTTCAAGAAAGGTATAATATTTGTTTGAATTTTGAATAATTAACAGCAAGTTTTATATAGCTTCGGCAGAAATATACTAATTTCGCAGAATGTTTAGGATACCGGCAATTTTTAAAATACTTGGTTTAGTTTTATTCCTCGCTTCATGCAGTGAATATGAAAGACTTCTTAAAAGCGATGATTTTCAGTTGAAGTATGACAGAGCAATGGAGTACTACGAGGATGAGGAATATGTAAGGGCAGCAACCCTGATAGAACAGATTCTGCCTATATACAGGGGTACGCAGAGAGCCGCTGAGCTGAACTTTATTCTTGCCAACAGCTATTATCACCGTGGCGATTATATCATGGCAGCGCACCATTTTGATAGTTTTATGAGGGATTATCCCACCCATGAAAGGGCAAAAGAAGCAACCTATATGAGAGCCTACTGCAACTATTTGTTGTCACCCCGCCCAAGCCTTGATCAGGGGATAACAAGGAGGTCTATTGATCAGTTTACCATGTTCATAACCCTGTTTCCTGAAAGCGATAAAGTTGCAGATGCCCAGAAGCTGATTGCCGAAATGAGGGAGAAGCTTCTTGAGAAATCATTTCGCAGCGCGAAATTATATTACGATATGGACGATTATCAGGCTGCAATTATAGCTTTTAAAAACAGTCTGGCAGAATTTCCGGATAGCAAATACCGTGAAGAAAAAATGTTTCTTATTCTGAAATCGAGCTTCCTTCTGGCCGACCGTTCGGTTCCCCAAAGGCAACTGGAACGTTTTCAGTCAACACTTGATGAATATTATGCATTTATTGAAGAGTTCCCCGAAAGCCAGTATATCAAAGAGGCACATGGCTTCCTTAACAGAGCTCTCAGCGTGCTGGATGACCATCCGGCTGATGACCTTACACTTGAGAATATTAATTAATTATTATGGATTACAAGAAATTAAAAGCTCCCGTTACCACAATAACCCGTGATATGTCAGAGCTTGATGCCGAAACCGGAAATATTTATGAATCTGTTATGATTGTCGCAAAAAGGGCAAACCAGATTAGCGTACAGATGAAAGACGAATTAAGCCGGAAGCTGGAGGAGTTTGCTTATTATACCGATAACCTGGAAGAGGTTTTTGAAAACCGGGAACAGATTGAGATATCAAAATTCTACGAACGCCTTCCAAAGCCAGGCCTGCTGGCGCTTGAAGAATATAAGGAAGGACTGATCTATCATCGCAACCCAACAAAAATGGATGACTGATTTAAGGGGTATGCAATATGCAGCTGCAGGGTAAAAAAATTATACTTGGCGTTACTGGAAGCATTGCCGCATACAAATCAGCGTTTCTTATCCGGCTGCTTGTAAAGGAGGGGGCAACGGTAAAAGTTGTCATGACCCCCCTGGCAAAGGAATTTATTACCCCGGTAACTCTTGCAACCCTTTCCTGCAACAGCGTGCTAAGCGACTTTTTTTCCTATGATGACGGACAGTGGAATTCCCATGTAGAAATGGGTATTTGGGCTGACCTGTTTATTTGTGCCCCTGCCAGTGCCAATACCATGGCAAAAATGGCACAGGGCATTTGCGACAATCTTTTACTGACCACATACCTGTCGGTCCGTTGTCCTGTCATGATTGCACCTGCTATGGATCTTGATATGTTCAGGCATCCCGCCACACTTAATAGCATGGAGATTCTTAAATCCAGGGGAAATATAATTGTGGAGCCTTCAACCGGCGAACTGGCCAGCGGACTGAGTGGTAAAGGGCGCATGGAAGAGCCGGAGATCATTGTCGATAATATCATATCTTTTTTTGCCGGACAAGCAGATACTAAAAACACAGGAAATAATTTCCCGGAAGGAAAAAAGGTTCTGGTGACCGCCGGCCCCACTCACGAGCCGATTGATCCGGTTAGGTATATAGGCAATCAGTCATCCGGTAAGATGGGTTATGCTATTGCAGAGGAGCTGGCAGAAAGGGGTGTAGAGGTAATACTGGTATCGGGACCGGTATCGGTTGAAACCAGGCATCAGAGAATAAAAGTAATAAAGGTAAAAACGGCAGCCGGTATGCATGACGAATGCCTTAAATGGTTTCCCGGTTGCAATGCCTGCATAATGGCTGCCGCCGTGGCCGATTATACCCCGGTAACAACCGAAAGCAGAAAGCTGAAAAGGGGAAGTGATAATTTCTCTTTTGAAATGAAGCCCACCCCTGATATTCTTAGGGAGCTTGGCAAGATTAAGAAGACCGATCAGATCCTGGCGGGCTTTGCCCTTGAAACCGATAACGAAAAGGAGAATGCCAGGAAAAAGCTTCATAATAAAAACCTTGATTTTATCGTTTTAAATTCCCTGCAGGATGAAGGTGCCTGCTTTCATAGCGAAACCAACAAGATAAGCATAATCAGTCCGGATGGTTCAGCCGTTGATTATCCGATGAAAACAAAAGCCGGTGTGGCGGCTGATATTGTCAGTCATCTGGCATCATTGATGATACAAAAAGCTTGAACACATGAAAAAAACAGTCCTTATCACCATTCTGGCTATCCTGACTTCCTTCCCTGCAATTTCCCAGGAATTACGGTGTAATGTTCAGGTAATAACCAATCAGATCCAGGGCACCAACAGGCAGAAATTCACCACCCTGCAAAAAGCCATTTATGAATTCATGAACGGCAGGAACTGGACCAATCATGTTTTCAGTGGTCACGAGCGGATTGAAGTGAATATAATGTTAAACCTGACCGAAGAAGTGTCGGCCGATGAATACCGGGGAACCATCCAGATCCAATCCAGGAGGCCGGTATTCAACTCATCCTACAAAACAGTTCTTTTTAATTATCTTGACAATAATCTCCATTTCAGATATATAGAGCATGAGCCACTTGAATTTTCCGAAACCCAGAACATTTCCAATCTTACAGCAATACTGGCCTTTTATGCCAATATAATAATGGGCCTTGATTACGACTCTTTTTCCCTTTACGGGGGAACAGAATTTTTTCAAAGAGCCGAAACTATAGTTACCAATGCCCAGAATGCTTCGGAACGCGGCTGGAAGTCATTTGAAAGTAACCGTAACAGATACTGGCTGGCCTCCAATTTGCGTGACGCCAAATATGCTCCCATAAGAGAGTTCGTATACCGGTATCACCGGCTGGGTCTGGACCGGATGAGTGATCGTCCTGCAGAGGCCCGGGACGAAATAGTCGAAAGTCTCCTTCTTGTTCAGCGCGTATTCAGGGAAAAACCCGATCCTTTCATGCATCTTATGCAGGTGGTTTTTGATGCAAAATCGGACGAAATCATTAATGTTTTCTCTGAAACCAATCCCGATCAGGCCGGCAGGGTCGTTGACGTTCTCAAGGAAGTCGATCCGGCAAATACCCCCAAGTACCAGAATATTCAGCAGTAAGCCGGTCTTCTGCCTTCAGTTTGTCATCCTTACATTATTGCCGTAAGAGTTGTGGCCGGGTGAATTTGATCCGGGTGATTTATGGTCCGGAGCCTAATGGCCGGGTGAATTATGGTACGGTTGACCCGTGGCCGGGCGACATGACAATGGTTATTAGCGGCGGTTTGGATATATTTTCCTAATTTAGGGTGTTATAATAGTATGGAGCCCCCAAATTTTTTTTAATTTACTGGCTAAAATAACCTTTCAGCTATGCTTCGGAAACTATCAGTAATTAATTACGCCCTTATAGATGAGTTGAATATTGATTTTACCGGCGGACTGTCTATTATAACCGGCGAGACCGGCTCAGGAAAATCTATTTTGCTTGGGGCTCTTTCCCTGATCCTTGGTCAGCGGGCCGATACCTCAGTCTTGCAAAATAAAAAACGTAAATGCATAATCGAGGGCGAATTTGATATATCCGGGTATGGATTGGAAATTTTCTTTGATGAAAACGAGCTTGATTATGAAAATCTTTCCATAATAAGGCGGGAAATTAATGAATCCGGTAAATCACGGGCCTTTATAAATGATACTCCCGTTACATTGAATGTGCTCAGAGACCTGGGCATCAGGCTGGTGGATATTCATTCACAGCATAACAGCCTCAGTATTTCAGAAAACCGGTTTCAGCTTGATGTGATAGATGAGGTGGCCGGTAACCGCTCTCTGAAAGATTCATATCTGCAACACTACAGGGAATACATATCTCTGGAGAAACATTTCAGTGCACTCAGGGAAAAAGCAGAACAGGCAAGTACCGACCTTGACTATTACCAGTTTCAGCTCCGGCAGCTTACTGAAGCCAGTCTGGTTGAAGGAGAACAGAAGGAACTGGAGGAGGAATTGCAGCTTCTGACCCACGCCGGTGAGATAAAAGAAATGCTTAACCAGTCGTGTTCGGCATTAGATCGTGATGAGAATTCTCTTCTTGGTGTTCTCAAGAATATTCAATCGGGATTAGGCAGGGTAAAACCCTTCTATTCCCCGATAGCCGATCTGCACGACCGGATTGAAAGCTCGCTGATAGAGCTGAAGGATATTTCGTCTGAATTAGACAGCCTTGAGAGCACCGTTGAATTTGACCCTGCACGCGCCGGCCTGGTGAGCGAGAGGCTGGATCTCATATACGGCCTGCAACAGAAACACCATGCAGGCTCAGTCGAAGAGCTTATTGGTATTCGTGATGATTTACAGAAAAGGGTAGAGGAGATTAACGGCTATGAATTCAGCATAGAGGAGGCAGGGAAAAAGGTTGAGGAGGCACGACGGCAGCTTTCCCGTATATCGGAAAGGCTTGCCGAAACAAGGATAAATGCAATTCCCGGCCTGGAGAAACATATGGTAAGCCAGCTCAGACAACTGGGCATACCCAATGCCCGGTTTGTGGTTGAGCATCGTAAACTTGCCGATTTTACAAAGGACGGCCTGGATAAAGTTTCTTTTATGTTTTCTGCCAATCGCCAGTCTCCGCCAACCGAACTTTCCAGGGTTGCCTCGGGAGGAGAAAAGTCAAGGGTCATGCTAAGCCTGAAGTCCCTGATTGCCGAAACAAAGGCCCTTCCTACTATTATATTCGACGAGATTGATTCGGGTGTGTCGGGTGAGGTAGCCGGAAAGATGGGGGATATTATGAAAAGCATGTCGGCCGCCATGCAGGTGATCAATATCACACATCTTCCCCAGGTTGCAGGGAAGGGGGATCAGCAATTCCATGTTTACAAGGAAGATATTGATAATGCCACCCATACACGCATCCGGTTGTTAACCAGGGACGAAAGGATTACAGAAATTGCGAGGATGCTGAGCAGCGACGGGTTATCAGAAGCTGCACTGGTGAATGCCCGGGAGTTAATGGATAAGTGATTATTGATCCGGGGGAACCAGTCTCATTATGTACCTTGCAGCGTCTTGAGTTCTTTGCGGCGAAAATAAGTCGGGAGTGTAAGTATCGTTAACATACTTGTCAGTCTGGTCAAGATAATAGTCGCTTGCCGGTATCCCCGATGTCCCGGTTGGAATGACGGAAAAGGATTCATCCCAGTTGGCAGTTGAATAAATATGCCTCTGGGATGCTCCGTGATTGATTCTGAAAGGCTCGGTATAACTGTAGGAATAGGGGCATACAGTATGAAAACTACCCCCGGGCGAATAGTCGTCTCTGTTGAATTTGAAAAGGAAGTCAAGAAGCCATACCGATCCCAGGGGGTGTTCAATGGTCATCTTATGAGCGTCTCCCCATGCCCAGCGGTCCGGGTTCGGCCTGTGATTTTGCTCCACCCGGTCAATGGTTTCGCGGAAGGTTTTTTGTACAATGTCGCGGAATGAACCCGGTCCGGTATATGATTTGTCGCCGGCAAGCCAGGCCGATTCCCTCTCGGTCCATATAAGATTCATAAAGCTGCGAACCAGT
>PWPZ01000036.1 GCA_003556985.1 Bacteroidota bacterium | reverse complement strand
TTCAAACTCTGTAAAAATAAATATTCGAGCCAATGATGGGAATTGAACCCATGACCTCTTCCTTACCAAGGAAGCGCTCTACCTCTGAGCTACATCGGCAAAGAAAAAGAGCGGGAGACGGGACTCGGACCCGCGACCCTCAGCGTGGAAGGCTGATGCTCTACCAACTGAGCTACTCCCGCTTGTGAAAAAGTGGGGAGAGAAGGATTCGAACCTCCGAAGTCGTATGACAGCAGATTTACAGTCTGCCCCAGTTGGCCACTTTGGTATCTCCCCGTTGTTTCCAGTACAATGAGCCGATGGACGGATTCGAACCCCCGACCTGCTGATTACAAATCAGCTGCTCTGACCAGCTGAGCTACATCGGCATATTAAAGAACGATCAACACAAATTTACCCTCCAAAATCGGATTGCAAATGTATATATATTTTACCAATAATCCCAAGAATTGCTATTTATTTTTTCAAATTAATGGTAGTCGCGAAAATACCGGGTTTTCAGGAAATTTAAAGCCGTGATGATCATCCTGGAGAAAAAATATGGGTTTTCGGAAAATCATCTTTGAGGAATATTGCTGATGCATTCTGAAACAGTATGCAATAAAGAACGCAAGGTCGGGCTGCCCTGTGTTTAATGCATAACCGATTGTCCGGAAGGATACCGGGATACCAAAATCAACTTTTTCTGAACTTGTCTTTTTCCCTTTTGACCTGTTTCCTGAGTGCATCGACCGCAAGATCGGTGGCTTCCTCAAAAGACTTACCCTGTTTCTTGGCAAACAGGTTATTCCCGGGAGTATCTATCTTTATTTCTGTGATCTTGTTTTCCATGTCCTGTGAATTCTCCAGCCTGAGATACACTTCGGCAGCAATTAATCCGTCATTGAACTGTACAAGTTTGGACACCTTTGACTTTACAAAATCTATTAATTTGCTGTCAGCATCAAATTTTACAGAATGAATGTTAATATCCATACAGAATTCCTCCTTATTTTATGCTCTGGGATGAGCCTGTTTATAAACCTTTTTTAGTTTCTCAAATGAATTATGCGTATATACCTGGGTTGCATTCAGGTTTGCATGACCCAGAAGCTCTTTTATCGCATTAAGATCGGCACCATTATTAAGCATGTGGGTTGCAAAACTATGCCTTAGAATATGCGGACTTCTTTTTCCGCCGTTTGTGACAAGCAGGAGATATTTCCTTACTACCCTGTAGACAAGTTCGGGATACAGCCTTTTATTGGAAGAAGTTACAAAAAAAGGTGCGCCGGGTGAAGCCTTTCCAAACTGCGATTCTTTTTTATCCCGGTATTCAGCCAGGACCCGGCAAAAAGAACCGGCAAGAGGTATATATCTTTCTTTACCACCTTTACCGCGAACCTTTATTGTCATAGCCGAAACATCAACATCAGAATGGTTCAGGCCGATGAGTTCCGAACGTCTTATCCCGGTAAAATAAAGAGTTTCAATAATAAGCCGGTCGTGGATTCCGGCTGGATCATCGCCGAAACTAACTCCGTCAAGCAACCGGTCAAGATTGTTTTCAGCAACAAATTCAGGCAGCGGCCGACCCCATTTGGGCAGGCTTACTTTTGCCATTGGACTGGAATCCACCACCCCTTTTTTTACAAGAAACCGGAAATATGAACTTAAAACAGACAGTTTCCTTCTAATCGACCTTGGGGATATCCCTTCCTCCATCAAATGTACTATCCATTGCCGTATCTGTTTATGTCCGGTGTCTGTATATACCTCATCTGTTTCTTCATATTCCCCGTTTATAAAACCAAGAAATTGCAAAAGATCATTCTCATACGCCTTAAGTGTATGTGATGAATAACGTTTTTCGGTTTTAAGATGGTTAAGATACTGACCTGTGTGCATAAGCGATGGAAAAATGTTCTGATGACCCGGAGAAAGTTTGTTATTTGAATACAAACCAGACGGGACGAACTACTCTTCTTCCCGCTGCAGCTTTTGAACATAAATCGCTTTCTTTACCTGCTCCCGACGATTTACGGATGGCTTGGTAAATGCCTGGCGGTTCCTCAGTTCCTTGATAACGCCGGTCTTCTCGTATTTCCTTTTAAATTTCTTCAAGGCACGCTCAATATTTTCGCCTTCTTTCAATGGTACTATGATCATATATATATTTTTTTGTGAGCCGCAAAATTATTATTAATTAAATTTATTTCAAAACTTTTTATCCGGAATAAGAACAAACTATGGCAAATCCACAATAATTTATTTACTATCCAATTCAACAGCAACTATTTTGCCGCACAATTACCGCAGGAATTTATTAAAACTGAAATTTACGAAAAATACCGGAGAAACAGTTATTAAAAATATTTAAATCGTATTTATATCGTTTTTTAACCACAGCCAGTGACAGTTTGCTAATATACCTGTTCAAGCTCCATATAGGGCCTGAGCTTTACAATGTCGGATTCGGAAAAGGCAGGTGATTGTAACAGAATTTCGGCCGAAGTTATTATACAGGTATCCCTTATACGGAAAATTTCCGATACCTGATTATAATCAAGATAAGGATGCCTGAGCAATTCACCGAAACCGCCGGTTGCAGGCCGAAGCTTAACCACACTGCCTGTATCGGCGAAAACAAAGGGACTTATATTTTGATACAGTTCCTCATCAATTCCGTACACTTCCCTGAGCTGCTCCGTAAAGACATATCCTCCCAGGATGTCCCGGTAGCGGAGTATCCTCCGGGAAAACACAGGTCCTATACCGCGTATTTTCATAAGATCAAGGGTATCTGCGGAGTTTAAATCTATTTTATTTACTAAACTTTCTGTTTGTCTTACACTGCCAGACTTTCTTGCAGAGCCGACTGCATTTCCTGTAAGGCTGTCTTCTTTCAAAAAACTGTATTGATTTTTTATGACCAAACTATCAGTCATTTTTACGGAATTACCTGTTATTGTTACAAAGCCGCCAGGCAATTTTTCCATATCTGAAGAGGCAGTCCCGCCGGGGTGCCGGCCATGCGGGCCGGGAGCGTAAAACTCCCTTATTTCGGCAACCAGCCGGGGATCGGGCTGATAAATTGCCGGCTTTGAAATAAAGCTGTAAAGATGCGGAAAAATTAATACCGCCAGCATAATTGCGGCAAGAATAATTGTTCCATTCCTTTCACGTCGGGTAAAGCAGAAATACTCCCTGAAAAAATCCCGGATCATCAAGTCAGAGTATATAATTATCTAATAAAATCAGATGCTAACTTCATAAAATAGCAGGGTATGATACTTCAGTTCAAGTTACTAAAAAAATACCGGAAAAATTTCATTCAGGGACAAAAAGAATTTAATGCCTTGTTTAAATTCAAGGACAAAGAGCTTTTAACACCCTGTTAAATTCAGAGGAAATAGAAATTAAAGCCTCAGCAGGCCAAGGCCATAAATAAAAACAAGAGTAATTGCAAAGGGAGCAATAAATTTAACAAGAAACATGAACACGGGAAAATAACCAACGCGGAGAGTCCCCTGGTTTGATATTTCATTCCGGCTTCTTTCAGCCCCGAGGACCCAGCCAACGAACAACACAATGAAGAGTCCGCCCAGAGGCAGTAACAGGTTGGAGGCAGTAAAATCCATTAAATTGAAAAATCCCAAACCGAAAATGGTTACCTCTGACATAACTCCGAAAGAAAGAGTACAGAAAACACCAAGAACCGATATCATCAATGCAGCAATCATTGTGGCTCTTTTGCGCGAAATATGTAATTCCTCCACAAAATATGCTACCACCACCTCAAGTACTGAAATGGATGATGTAAGCGCAGCCACCGCCAGCAATACAAAAAATACCAGTGCAAAAAAGTAACCCCCGGGCATCTGCTGGAAAATATTGGGAAGGGTTATAAAAACCAGTCCGGGACCTTCTGCGGGGTCAATGCCGAATGCAAACACGGCAGGGAAGATAGCTATTCCGGCCATAATGGCAATAATGGTGTCGGTGGCAGAAACCTGGATCACGGTACCGGAGAGATTATATTGTTTCCCGATGTAGGAACCGTAAGTGATCAGGGTACCCATTCCAAGGCTCAGGGAAAAGAAAGCCTGACCAAGGGCACCCAAAACGGCATCGGTGGTCAGCTTCGAAAAATCGGGCCTGAAAAGAAACGCCAGTCCCTCGCCCGCACCCGGCAGGGTCAGGGACCGGATGCAGAGGATGATGATAATAACAACAAGCAACGGCATCAGCACTTTTGTATACTTCTCTATACCCTTCTTTATACCGGCCATGACTATCCAGACCGTAAAGATCATAAACAGTAACTGCCAGAAAAGAGGTCGCCATGTACCGGAAATAAAATTCCCGAACATAAGGTTTAATTCACTCTCGTTCTTGCCTGCAAAGGCATTTGTAACCGATTTGGAAATATATTCCAGGGTCCACCCGGCTACTGCGCTGTAAAAGGAAAGGATAAGGAAGGCTGCAGCCACTCCCATGACGCCAACAAGGTACCAGGGAGATCCGGGAGCAAGCTTCTTGAAAGATCCGATGGCGTTTCGCTGGGCCCGGCGGCCTATTGAAAATTCCGACATCATGACGGGCAAACCTATGGCAATGATAAAAAGAAGGTAAACAATAAGAAAAGCACCTCCCCCATTTTGTCCGGCCACATAGGGAAATTTCCATATATTACCGAGTCCAACCGCCGATCCGGCGGCGGCGGCAATTATTCCAAATTTGCTTCCAAAGGTATCGCGGGGGGTAAAATCCGAATTGCTCATTAAAATGGAATTATATTTTAAAAATGAGCAGCAAGATTACAATTTTTTGGCGGCTTATACAAAACAAATTATATCAAAAAGGATATCCGATCCCTATATTGAAGGCAACGTCGTTATTAAAATTCAGTCCCCTGTGCAGGTGTATCCATCTTTTGTCATCGGGTTCGGCAGGATCCCGTAATTTCAGTCCCATATCGAGCCGGAATATGAAAAAGGAAAAATCAAACCTGAGACCCACTCCGGTTCCAACGGCGATATCTTTATAAAAACCATTAAAATCAAACCGGGCTCCCTCCCTTTTGTCATTATGGTCAATTGCCCAGATATTACCGGCATCCATGAAAAGTGCTCCCTCCAGCAGCCAGAACATACTGAAACGGTATTCAATATTTGCTTCAAGCTTAATATCCGCAGTCCGGTTAGGGAAAGACCTGTCCCTTGGCTCGTGGAAAGAGCCCGGCCCGAGTGACCTCACCTGCCATGCGCGAATACTGTTCGCTCCCCCGGCAAAATATTTCTTTTCAAATGGAAGTGCCGTTGAATTTCCATACGGCAACCCGGCGCCGGCAAAAATCCTGTATACCAAAGAGTTGCCATTGTAAAGCATTCTGTAATAGCGCAGGTCAATATCAGACCGGAGGTACTGGGCAAATTCGGTCCCGAAAAGCCGGTAATGGTCTTCTTTTTTGGGTCGGTCTAACAGGCTGCTAAGTGAATTAAGTATGTTTCCGGCTGTTTCGGTATTAAACCGGAAGTATATGAAATCCTTTGTGCTTCTGATATCCTGGTTATTGAAGATAAAACTGTAATTAGTCTCCGTAACAAGATGATCCCTGAAGCTGGCCTCAAGGTTGTAGTCGCGTATAATGGAATCAAAAAGAGGAGTCGCAAAGGGCAGGCTTACCAGTTTAACTTCAATGGGATTAACAATATGGGAGGTGTAATCGGATCCCCTCCAGCGATAACCGAAGGCTGCATTGGCAATGGTCCGGGTATAATCGGGCCGTTGCTGATAGCTGTATGCCAGGCTCAGATTGGTTCTCGGGTTATACCGGCGAACAAAGCTGATAGACCGTATGGGAAGCAGAAAGCGGGGAATCTGCAATCCCGCTTCGGCTCCATATTCGTAAGTATTACTGTAGGAGCGGGTATAATATTCACTAAGGGTTTCCACCGACCCCTTGAGCCTGAAATCAAATATTTCTGCACGTCCAAGGATGTTCCGGTGCTGATACATAAGACTTCCCCCAAAACCAAAGTCGCCCGATGAATTCGTCCCTTCCATTTCAACGGTGTACGACTGCATGTTAAACGGGGTAAGCTGAATCCATGTATCCAGCGTCGCCTCCGGGGACTGGACGACGGGCGCCGCCGCAGGGAATGGCTCTGCAGGATCATGTATGCCCGCTAAAGATGAAAGGTGTCCTGCCCCGGTGCCGGACCGGTTTTCTGACCACTGAGCAGAGTCATAAGCGGCACGGGCAGGTTCGGCAAATCTTATGTTCACAAGCCGGTACTGACGGAGCGCAAAAAGATGGCGGTAGGTACGGTCTACATTTTCCTGGTTGTAAACCTCTCCCGGCAGGATGAAAGTGGATTGTGCAATGGTGCGCTCACTGACGTTCATTTTGTCTTTGAAAAGATAATGCATGTCCCGGAATACCATGGTATCCAGATCGCTGAAATATTCATCCTGCCTGTCAATAGCTTCACGGGGCATGTAGGAAGGCAATATATACACTTTACCTATCCGGTACTTCCTGTGGGGACTTTGCACAATCCCCCCGCCTTCTCTCCTTTCCCTGAAATCTCTAATTATCAGGGTAAGATCAACATTCCTGTTACCAACCGTGGTATCCGCTTCAAAGTGGATATGCTCCCGGCTGGAAAAAAAATAGTAACCCCTGTTTTTAAGATAGCTTTCAATCCTTAACATCTCCGCATTCAGCATATCCACATCAAAGATGCTTCCGGGCTTTATCAGAGAATTGACAGTGTCTTCCAGAATGACTCCCTGCAACCAGCGGTCATGAAATTTATAAGTCAGCGAAGAAATGTGGTAGGCTTCCCGGGGATCAACCAGGTAAGTTACTCTTGCCCGGTTTTTTCTTGTAAACAGTGTGTCGTTCACCGCGGCATTGTAATACCCCCTGATGTGAAGGTATTGCTCTATCTGCGTAACCGACCGCTGTGTAACAAAAGGATCAAAGATAACCGGCTCCTCACCTATGCGGCGCAACCAGTTATGGGGCCAGCCATCTTTATCAGGATTTGCCATGTTGTAAATCCAAAGATGAAATCTCATACCCAGAATTCTCTTGTTGGGCTTCTGCCTGACATGGTCTTTCAGTTCATTCCTGTCAATTTCACCGGAAGGCAACTCAATCCTGTAGCGGTCGAGCAGGTAGTCATGTTCGGTCACATACCTTGCCGGGCGACAGGAAAACAAGCCCGCTGCAATAAAAATAAGGGCAATAAAAGAGAAATTGCGCCCGGTATTTCGTACTTTTATTCTCAATTTTAAAATTTAAATCTCACCTGCCTGCTCTGTTTTGCAGGCAAATGTACATGAAATTTTTTTATCCGAAAATTCACACAGACGGATGAAAAAAATTGACCTGAAGGTCGATTATACATGCTGTATACAGATCATTTTAAAATGTTAGGCAGATGTATAATTCATGGGAAAGCGAAGCGGTTCCTCCTGTCTGTCAAAATTTTGTAACTTATTCACGAAATTTTGACTCTTGTTTTTACAGGAGAAATGTACATGAATTTTTTTTATCAACTTAAGATCCGCAAGGAGTAATGTAATGCATGGGAAACTACCTTCAGATAAATTAATTGCGAATAAAACCACCATCAGCCTCAGGCAGATAAAAGGTATTTTACTCGACATCAGACAAATTTGCAATTATTATGCCAGGCAGGAATATCATAAGATTTATTAATTCGCTAAAACAAAAAAAGAACCGTCTGCATTACCGCCTTTTTATAATAGAAGGAGAAAAAGCGGTAGATGAACTCACCGAAAGCGGCCATGAGATCCATTCTGTCTGCGCAACAGGCGAATGGCTCAGCGAGCGGCGACTCAGTGAAGGCATGACGGTTTTCCCGGGCCGCGGGCAAAATTCAACCACCGGCAAAATCCCCCTGCATAAGGTCAGTGACACCGAACTCAGCAGAATAAGCAGTCTTAAAACACCCAACAGGGTGCTTGCGGTGGTTCATATGCCATCACCGGCATTTGAGCCGGAAAACCTTGCCGGCTCCCTCACCCTGTTCCTTGACAATATTCAGGATCCCGGCAACCTGGGTACCCTGATAAGGTCGGCCCACTGGTTTGGGATTGATAATATTATCTTAACCCGTGGCTCTGCTGAAGTAACCAACCCCAAAGTTATTCAGGCCACTATGGGATCGATCCTCCGGGTCAGGACCCACTACGTAGACCCTGCAACTTTTTTCGGTATGCCGGAAATAGCCGGATTGCCGGTTTTCGGTGCATTTGCGGGCGCACCGGATATTTACTCCGCTGAGCTTCCCGGACACGGATTAATTATTTTGGGAAATGAATCACAGGGCATTTCGGGGGAAGTGGAAAAATTCATTACCCGGAAAATAGGTATCCCCCCCTTCCCCGGGAAGGGAAAATCGCCGGAATCACTGAATATGGCGGTGGCCGGCAGCATAATAATCTCGGAATTCAGGAGAAGGAGGCCGGTTATCATTCAAAATGAAAGGAAATGATGAACATGTTTGAACGCACCCTTTCAATGGCGTT
>PWPZ01000170.1 GCA_003556985.1 Bacteroidota bacterium | reverse complement strand
GGGCAAGCCCGGCCTTCCCGGTCATTATGTCGAGCACAGGCAGCAGATTGATTTGATCTGGGACGGCAGTACCGTTGTATTCAGGACCCATTATGAAGCCCCGGTCGACAGCATGAAGATAATCCTTTCGGAGGAAAACACCGGTTATTACCAGCTTCTGAAGCGGGTAAACGAATACTACCGGAAAATCAGCGTTCTGAGTTCGGCCCTTGTTCACTATCCGCAGGATGATAATTTTTACCGCCGTCTTGAAAGGCAGTTTAAAAGAGTCCAGAACCGGCGTTCCAATTACATTGACAACCTTGTAAAAAGGAATAACGGGACCATATTTCCAAAAATTGCCGCATTTTATCATATGCCCCGCATAAGCTCACCTGCCGGTAACGGGAGTATAGAAGAAATAAAAGAAGGGTTCTTTACCGAAGGGCAGTTTTCCGACCCTGTAATATTGCGCACCGACCTTGTACCAGAAAAGATCATGCGTTACCTCTCTCTTTATCAGTCGGCCAACCTTGACCATGAAGAGCAGCAGGAAGAAATGATAACGGCTGTCGATGTTATTCTCGCGAATGCCATGGAAAACGAGGAGGTATATTATTATGTGCTGGAATATCTAATCAATGGTTTTGTCCATATGGATGATATGGATCTGGTAACCGAACACCTTACCGGTCATTACCTGCATGGCGAAGTTTGTTTCGAGGAAGGCCGGCTTCTCGGCACCGGATCGCTGCCTGAATGGGAACCTGAGGAGGGGGAAAAGGTTCCCGGTTTCAGTTTCACCGCCCTCGACGGCAGTGAGATAAGCCTTGATGATATCGATGCCGAATATACCGTATTATTTTTCTGGGGAACCTGGTGCCCGTATTGTGAGGATACCATGGAAGGCCTCCATGAATTGTATGCACGCTACCAAAAAACCGATCCGGGCTTTTTAGAGGTGGTCGCCATTGGCATAGAAGATGATTCTGCAGCCTGGCAGGATTATATTGAAGCCGGAGAATACCACTGGATCAACTACAGCTCCTTTGAGAGATGGGATTGCAGCATTGTCCGCAATTACAACCTTGCCGGCACTCCAACCATGATACTTCTTGACGGCGATAAACAATTCCTGCAGGAACCCCTGAGGATAAGGTCGCTGGACAGGTATCTTTCCCGCCAAATGGATTAACACTTTCCTGTTTAAATATCAGAGCCGCCGGGTCAATATTTTGCACCCTGCGGACATTCGCATTTCCTGCACTCATAAGCGGCTTTCCGGTATTAAATGACACCGTTTCGCAGTGTCAATATTTTTCACCCTGCGGACATTCGCATTTCCTGCACTCATAAGCAGCTTTCCGGTATTTAATGACATCAGTATCGCCTGAAAAAAATAATAATCTAATATCTAATTAATCTAAATAAAGGTATATCTTTAACGATTATTAATACTTGTATTTTATCGTTTGGCCTGGTCTTTGAATTTTAGATTTAACTGGTTGTTTACCAATATGTGTTATTAAATTATGATGCATATATTTTGTTTTGCAATCCAATGGAATCTGCCATACTTTAATAATATTATTTTATATGCATCGGCTCATTGGGACTTTATGAGTTGAGATTTTATATGAAGCAATTTTGGAATTCACCTGAATTGAAATGGACAACAAGATATTTCGCAATATAGTTGAAGACTCACCCTGTCCCATCATTATAACCAGCGGGGATGCGTATGCATGGCTTAACCCGTCGGCCTGCAATCTTTTCGGAATAGATTCCCCGGAAGGGCTTGCCGGTACGCCGGTAATGGAAACTATTCATCCTGATTACCATGGCATTGTAAAGGAAATGTTTGGCCGGCTGAAAGAGGATAAAGCACCCGGCGAAGAAATTTACGAATTCAAAATTATCCGTCCCGGCGGAAGTGAGGTATGGGTTGAAGCTATGGCCCGGCCCTTTTCCCCGAACGAAAAAAGCGGAGGACTATTTATGATGTACGACATTTCCCTGCGGAAAGAGAAGGAGAAAGCTATACTGATGGACGAAGCCAAATTCCGTGACGTTTTTCAAAAGCACATTGCCGTCAAGCTCATATTTGACCCGGATACCGGCGACATCGTGGAAGCCAACGATGCCGCAGCCCGTTTTTACGGCTGGTCGGTCGAAGAGTTGAAGAAAATGAATATCTCCCGGATTAATACGCTTCCCTTCCCGGAAATAATGAAGGAAATTGAGCGGGCCAAAGGTTCGGTAAGTACTCATTTTAAATGGAAGCACCGCACTGCCGGCGGCGGCATCAAGGAAGTAGAGGTTTACGGCAGCAGGGTTGGGTCATCCGGAGGCAAGGATTACGTGCATTCCATAGTTCATGACGTGACTCTTAAGAACACAAACGAAAGACGGCTGAAGCTCCTCAGCAGGTCGGTCGATCAGAGTCCGGTATCGGTAATGATAACCGACACCCGGGGCGGTATCGAATATGTAAATCCCCGTTTTGAGGAAATATCGGGCTATTCATTCCGGGAAATAAAGGGAAAAAATCCGCGGTTCCTTAAGTCAGGGTATCAGACAAGGGAATTTTACCGGGAGCTGTGGACTACTATCCTTGATGGAAAAGACTGGACAGGGGAATTTTTAAATAAAAAGAAAAACGGCGAACTATACTGGATACAGGCAGTGATCTCTCCAATAATTGATGACAGGGGCAAGGTCACCAACTTTGTTTCCATAAGGGAAGATATTACCGAAAGGAAAAGGATGATGGAAGAACTTGTCGCTGCCAGGGATAAGGCCGAAGAGAGCGACAAGCTCAAGCTGGCCTTCCTGGCCAACATGAGCCATGAGATCCGGACCCCCATGAACGGAATACTGGGTTTCGCAGAAATGCTCAAAACTCCCGGTCTGTCGGCCGAAGAGCAGCAAAAATTCATTGAGATCATTGAAGAAAGCGGCAACCGTATGCTCGAAACCGTTAACGATCTGATCGATATATCAAAGATCGAGACCGGTCAGGTTAATCTGCAGATCACCGAAACCGATCTGAACGGGCAGATTGATAGCCTGATAGAGTTTTTCATGCCCCAGGCGGAGAAAAAAAGTCTCCATCTTGTCTTAAAGGAGCGTCTGCCGGACCGGCTTGCCACTATGAAAACCGACCGGGTCAAGCTGGATTCCATCCTGACCAACCTGCTGAAAAACGCCATTAAGTTTACCCACGAAGGGAAAATTGAGGTGGGTTGCGTTCCCGGGAAAGGATTCGTTGAATATTATGTAAGCGATACAGGTATTGGGGTGGCGGCCGACAGGCAGGAAGCCATATTCAACCGGTTTGAGCAGGCTGATATGAAGGATTCCAGGTCTTTTCAGGGGGCGGGACTCGGACTGTCGATTGCCAGATCGTATGCTGAAATGCTGGGCGGTGAAATACGTATGGAGTCAGAAGAAGGACGGGGCTCAACATTCTATTTCAATCTCCCTCTGAAGGAAGCCGAAACAGTGCCGGAGCCGGAGCCGGTTGTCAAATTGCAATTTGCAAAAACCGATGGTATTCCCCGGCTTCAAGGAAGAAAAATACTGATTGTGGAGGATGATCTTTTTTCCCGGGAAATGATCGTGTACCAGCTTAATACCACCGGGGCCGCCCTGGTAACGGCCGAGGACGGCAGTGAGGCAATAGAAAAACTGGGAAATCACAATTTTGACCTGGTGCTGCTTGATATCAGGATGCCAAAAATCGATGGCTTCGGGGTTTTAAAACATATCCGGGAAACCTGTCCGGGACTCCTGGTAATTGCCCAGTCGGCCTATGCTATGGCCGATGATATCAGCAGGTTCAAAGAGGCAGGGTTCAATGATTACCTTACCAAGCCGATCAGTCAGGAAAACTTACATGAAAAGCTCAACAAATATTTTGCCTGAACCGGGGTTTTCATTCTCCGATCCGGGTCCATTCCTCCGGGTCCATTCCTCCGGGTCTATTTCCCTATCCGGGTCCTTTTCCCGGATAGCGGACTCAGTGAAAAATCCACTTTCCCGGCACATGAGCCCGGCAGTACCGTTAACCCGCAGGCAGCGCTGCGGATTAAATAAAGGCTGCAATCGGGTATATAATGCAGATGTCTGTTAGTGTAGTCAGATTCTCCTGTAGGTGCGGAAAATCATGGGGTATTTGTTTTTTTCATCCGGTTCGTGCCTCCTCTCATCTTCTATAATCCATTCTCTGGTATCAAACTCCGGGAAAAAGGTGTCGCCTTCAAAATCATGATCTATGATGGTTATATACATCCTGTCGGTGAGAGGTATGGCCTGCCGGTAAATTTCCCCTCCTCCTGATATCATTATTTCCGGTTCTCCGGAAACCATTTCCAGTGCCTGGTCAAGAGAGTTGGCCACCAGGCAGCCGGGGGCTTCAAAACCTTCCCTTCGGGTCACCACCACATTTGTGCGTCCGGGAAGGGCCTTTCCCATAGATTCAAATGTTTTTCTTCCCATGATTAACGGCTTACTCATGGTAGTTTCCTTAAAATGCTTCAGGTCGGCCGGCAGGTGCCAGACCAGCTGGTTGTCTTTGCCTATCACCCTGTTGCGACCCATGGCTGCGATAATTGATACCATAATTAAGAATTTTAATAAAGTTATGCCATACGGTAATGGATCATAATGATGCAGTTCACGGCGAACTATAACTTCAGACCGAGATATTCCCTTTTATATGGGGATGGGGATTATAATTTTCAATCTGAAAGTCTTCATAAACAAAATCGTCAATACCGGTTTTTTCCGGATTTATTTTCATCACGGGCAGTTCCCTGGTTTCTCTTCCCAGCTGGAGTTTTACCTGCTCAATATGGTTAAGATAAATATGGGCATCGCCGAATGTATGGATGAATTCTCCCGGACGCAGACTGGTAACCTGTGCCATCATCATGGTAAGAAGCGCATAGGAGGCAATATTGAAAGGCACTCCCAGGAATATATCGGCGCTTCTCTGGTAGAGCTGGCAGGAAAGTTTCCCTGAGGCAACGTAGAACTGAAAGAGCAAATGGCAGGGGGGGAGAGCCATATTTTCGAGGTCTCCAACGTTCCAGGCGCTCACTATATGCCTGCGTGAATCGGGGTTTTCTTTGATGGATCTGACTACCCCGCCGATCTGGTCTTTACTGCGGCCGTCGGGGGCGGGCCATGACCGCCACTGATAACCGTAGATATGGCCAAGGTCACCATTTTCATCGGCCCAGGCATCCCATATCTTCACATTATTCTCATTAAGGTATTTTATGTTGGTTTCGCCCCTGAGAAACCAGAGCAGCTCGTGAATGATTGAAGGCAGGTGGAGCTTTTTGGTGGTAAGCAGAGGAAAGCCCTGCTCCAGATCAAACCTTGCCTGGTAACCAAATACGCTGATGGTGCCGGTGCCGGTGCGGTCGGTTTTTTCGGTGCCATTTTTTAGTACATGATCAAGAAGATCCAGATATTGCTTCATATTGCGGTTGACTTGCCGGGTTTACCCGGAATTAATATTTTTTTATTACCGGTCAGCCGGCTGCCTGGCAAAGCAGCGTTTTACCGGTGCCGTAATCCTGTGTCTCGTCTACTGCTCACCAGTCACCAGGTTCAGGGGCAAACCGGCCGATAACAATTGCCGGAAACCGGATTTTTTCCCTGCAACGCCGGCAACGCCGGTCAGTCATAGGTGTAATTGTAAAATTTCATCACATCCGACCGGGTTACCCTGTCCACCCTTGCCCTGTTGATCCTAATATCTTCAAGCGGCCTGTCCCTTTCACCGGTAGGAACGGCTGCAATAATATCAATAACCTCCAGTCCGCTCATCACCTGCCCGAAAACCGTATATTCCCCGTCAAGGTGGGGGGCGGCCCGGTCATGCTGCACAATATAGAACTGGCTGGGGCTTGAATTTTTCAAGGGGTTGCGTTCGCCGCCGTAACGTGCCGCTCCCACCGTGCCCCTGCGGTGCCTGAATGCGGGATTTATCTCTGCCGGAACATGGTCGGGAATGATCTCCGGATCATACTGCCGGGATACGTTGCTGGTGGCGGGGTCGCCCGACTGGATCATGAAATTCTCAATAACCCGGTGAAAGGTAACTCCGTCATATACACCCGCCATGGCCAGTGCGACGAAATTCTCCTTGTGCATCGGGGCCTCATCGAAGAGAAGCAAAATTATGTTGCCATGGTCAGTTTCCAGCGTGATAAGATAATCGTGCCTGCTGTCGGGAATATAATCCTGTGCGGCAATCTTCACTGCATTAAAAGCCAATAAAAATATCAGTATTCTGATTGGGATCGTCATCATTTTGCGGGTCATACTGCGTTGTCCGTTTTTTATGGGCCGTCACCTCGCGGGCATAAATGAAAGGCCGGGCTCGGAACCGGTTAACCGGGGTTTCTGCCGGGCTTGCATCGCATAGTAACGGTCAGGGTTGTCTTGTGCAAATTTAAGGTTTTAAATTAATTTATGCCAATAACTTCATGCCATTACTTCTGTGTGAAAGTGATTAATGCCATTACCGCTCCATGCCGGAATTCCGCAGTTGATCCCGCCATGAACTGTCCTGCTGGTAATCTTCAACCACCCTGGTCATGTTCTTATTACTGAAGCCGCCCAGAAATGTGTCGATCTCCTGGTTGAGCATTGCCAGGGCGTTATCCACCAGATCCTTCCTGAACCCCATCTCTCCGATATTTATAACCATGTCGGATGAAACAAGCCTTCCCAGGACCTTTCCCAGTTCAACCATTTTGCGCTGCGGCAGATTTGCATCCAGGCTGAAGTTCAGACGGTTTTTCATCCTGTTGGCCGATCTGCTGGTAAGGCTGAACCGGCTGAGGAACCGGTAAAGGTTGCTTTCACTGGCTTTTTTCATAATTCTGACAAAGTTTTCTGATATCTGGGCATAAAGCATATCATTGGATCCCTCAAATATCTGGAATGGGCGGCTGTCCAGTATAGCCCTGCCGGCAATATGGTTCAGCTTGTAAGCCTGTGCCCCGAAAAGCTGGGTGGCCGACTGCGCTGCCTCCTGCATCAGGTCGGTCACAACCGTTTTGATCGAGTTGGCTGCCAATCCGTCGGCCGACAAATCATTTTCAATTCCTGCCTTTCTGCTGGAAAAAGCGCACATTGCCGAACTAATGGTATAGGAGGATTGCATTCCGGCAAGCCGATGCTGGACCTGATCGTAATCTATCAGCTTCTTTTTGCCTATCTGTCTCTGACTGGTATGGCTGATAGATTCGTCAAGCATCCTTCGGATAAATCCTGTTCCCATCCCCGGAAACTGCATCCTGCTGCGGTGCAGCAGGTCAAGCATCATCTTTACTCCCGTTGTCTCGGGCACAAGCTTCTGGACGGCAGGTATTTCAACGTCAAACCTGTTCCTGCCATACGGAATCGGATAGAGGCCGAGATTTTCAAAATACTCTTCAACAATAATCTGCTGGCCCGGACCCCTGACATCGCAAATGAAAAAATCTATATCTCTTCTCAGGTCGGCCGCTCCGGTTTTCTCGCGCGCTGTCAGCAGCCAGAAATCCGCCAGTCCGGTCAGTCCTGCCCAGTGCTTGATACCCCTGATCCGGTATTTATCCTTTTTGCCGGTATAAAATGACTGCATGTTCAGAGCATCACTTCCATGCCCGGGTTCCGTGATCATCAGTCCCCCCATATTCCTGTCTTTTAGAAACCTGCTGAATACCGGGCCCTTTACTTCCTCCCTGGCATATTTGGCTACAGGCTGAAGGAAAAGTGCTGAATTGATGCCCAGGGTGAGCGCCAGGGAGAGCGATTCATAGGCTGCGGTTGAAAGAAGCTCCAGGTTTTCGTGAATCCGGGAGCCCCTGCCCCCGTATTCAAGGGGGATTCCCACCGAAAGCGGGTTGGTATCGAGAATCTCCTTAAGTACCGAAGGCGGCATGCCTCTGCGCAGCGCGAGACGGTCGGCAGTCTCCGGGTTTTGAAATATCGCCCCGAGCTTTTTCCCAAAATTATCAAGAAAAGCCTCGAAAGGCATTACTTCAATTTTGTGCAATTTGTTGCTGTGAAAGTTTTGCAATTCATTGCTTTGAATGTTATGTGTTTGCATCAGGCATATGATAATAGGGTGTCAAATCACTACTATAGTATTTATATAACAGATAAATAGTTGGATTGTTTGATGATATACGGTCTGGTCCCGGCCGGGATGCCGCCAGAGCATAAGAGGCCGTCGGGCCGGGGCTGACCTGCTGCCGGGGCTGACCTGCTGCCGGGGCTGAATTGCCGCCGGGACTGAATTGCCGCCGGGACTGAATTGCCGCCGGGACTGCCGGAAAATATTATTCCGTTTTCAGACGGTAATTTACTCCCCGGTCGGCCAGATGTTTCAATATAAAATTGAAATTTTCCTCTTCCCTGCCCAGGTATTCGGGCGGACAAAGGCCCTTTTGGGTAAACATGCCCCTGGCCAGCAGATGCACCGCCGCAGTGCAGGTATAGCCGGTTGTCCTTGCCATGGAAATTGTTTTGGTCGGCCGGTGGTAGCGGTCCAATAGCTCCCAGACATATGTCT
>PWPZ01000272.1 GCA_003556985.1 Bacteroidota bacterium | reverse complement strand
CAGGTTGTCGACAGAAGAATTTTTGCCAAGCCTGAGCACATTACGCTCTGCACGTCTGCATACGTTCCGGGAGATATGACACCATGAGACCACGGGATGGCCTCCGGGCAGAATAAAGGAGCTAAGCGGTTCAAGCTCTACCTCCATACGGTCTATTGCCTGTTCAAGATCGGTTACAAATTCCTGACTCATGGAAGGCACTTTTTCCAGGCAATCCTCACAATCGGAAGCAAGTATTGAGGCGCATATCATCAGCCTGTCCTGAACCCTTACAAGAAATTCCATGAGTTCCGGATCAATTTCCTGGTCCCTTAACAAGCCTATCCAGGATATCAGTTCGTCAACCGTACCATAGGCTTCAATGCGATCATCGTATTTGAAAACCCTTGTTCCGCAAACAAGAGAAGTTTTGCCCGAATCACCGGTTTTGGTATATATCTTCATGATTTTATATTTTTTTATTAATGCCGGAAAATAACCCTTATCCGTATTGTATTGCTATTTACTGCTTAACCCGCATGTGATAAATGCAGTATCATTGTAAAATCCGGACGGATTGAACCCGACACGCCGAAATCATTCAACTATATTACATTCTGGGAGCTGGTGGCCGGGAACCGTCTCATGTTCCGTCGGCAACAGAGCCCGACAGCACCGGGTTGGGATTTACCGTATCGGTCTCAACCTTGCCGTCACGTAACCTTATGATCCTGTGGGCATGAAGAGCAATATCCTCTTCATGGGTTACCAGAATGACAGTATTTCCCTGAGCGTGTATTTCATCCAGCAACCGCATTATATCCACGGAAGTTTTGGAGTCAAGGTTACCGGTCGGCTCGTCGGCCAGGATAATCGAGGGCCGGTTCACAAGAGCCCTTGCTACGGCAACCCGCTGCCTTTGCCCTCCTGACAATTCATTGGGACGGTGACTTGCCCTGTCGGTCAGGCCCACGCTTTCCATAACCTCTTCGGCACGGCTTATCCTGTCGGCTTTGGACTTGCCTGCATATACCATCGGCAGCATAACATTTTCAAATGCCGTATACCGTGGCAAAAGATTAAAAGTCTGAAAGACAAACCCGATCTCTTTGTTTCGTATCTCGGCCAGTTGATTATCCTGAAGCTTGCTGACATCGGTATTGTTAAGAACATATTGACCCCCTGTCGGGGTATCAAGGCAGCCTATTATGTTCATTAACGTAGATTTTCCTGATCCGGAAGGTCCCATGATTGCAACAAACTCATTTTTTTTGATATCCAGGTTAACCGAATCAAGAGCCCTGACAACGATAGTTCCAATGTAATAATCCTTGGTCAGGTTCCTGATGCTGATAATATTTGCCATGCAAATAAATTTTAATTGTTAAGAATATTATAATGCAATATAAAATAAAAAAGTCCGAATACACTTGTAAAAACCTAAAAAAGAAAAATCATTTTAACATTTTTTTCTTAATCTGAGAAGCCAAGTATAAAATGCTGTTTTGCGATCCCCTTTCTTAAAAAAAGGAGTCCGCAAAAAAACAGATCGACCGAAACCGTTACCGCAGTGTCCCGGCAGAGTATCTTCCAGGCCCGGGTCATGTCGTCCGACCAGTATATGTCAGCAACAACAAAAACAGTGCCGTGTGAAGCTTTCTCCCTGCACTTCCTGAATTGCCATAAAACGGCTTCCTTTCTGTGATCGCCATCCATATATACAAGATCTATCTTGTCAAGTCTGCCGGTCAGTTCAGGGAGCGTACTGCTAAAAGGGCCCACCAGCAGTTCTGCATTCCTGACCCCTGCGTTTCCCAGCTCATGGCGTGCAGTCTCAACCTGGGCAGCACAGGCTTCCAGGCTGTATACCCTGCCAGTTTCCGCACCTTTTGCCAGACATATCGTACCAAAGCCAACAGATGTGCCCAGCTCAACCGTAGTTTCTGGCTGCAGTTGCCTGGCCAGGCGGAACAAAAGCTTTCCCATCCTGTAACTGCTTGCTGCTTTAGAAACTATATCGCTTATCCTTCTTTGGGATGAAGAAAAAACAACGGAGCCTGCTCCCCGGTCATCCACCTTAATCGTTTCCCTGTTTCTTAAAAGATTCCGCCGGTAATTCCCTATATCAATATATTCGGGGTATTTTTCGCTGCTGTTCAGTACATTCCTGTTGAAATCATAAATAAAGGGAGAATGAATGCCATGCCCCCTGGCTCCTTTACGATTTAACCTATAGATTAAATATTTTATTAAAAGTTTAATTTTGCCCATATTTATCTTTCCAAAAACTGCAAAAATACGCCGAATTGTTCAAAGCATATGCAGGTGCCGGCTTTTTAAATGACAACCGGCATCACCGTAACGGTAACTAACAAAAATGCAGACAGATATACTTGACAGAGACATTAAATTTCTTGCCGGGGTAGGGCCTAAAAGGGCTGAACTTCTGAAAAAGGAACTTAACATCAATACTTTCGGCGATCTTCTTTTTTATTTCCCCTATAAACATGTTGACCGCACAAGGTTTTATAAGATATCGCAGATTTCGGGCGATTTGCCGTATATTCAGTTCGAAGGCAAAATAATAAGCGCCCGATATACAGGCAGTGGAAGAAATAAAAGGCTCACCGCCAGTATTTCAGACGGCACGGGAAGCATTGAGCTGGTCTGGTTCAGGGGATTAAGATGGATAGCCGACCTGATGAAACCGGGAAAGCAGTTCGTCGTATATGGCAAACCTACTGTATTTAATAACAAGGTCAACCTTGTTCATCCGGAAATGGAGGATCCCGGAAAACAGGAAAAAACTATAAATGCCTCCTTGCAATCTTTTTACAACACCAGCGAAAAGCTTAAGAACAGTTTTATAACCTCCAGGGTGATACAAAAGCTTCAAAACAAGCTTCTGACCATGGTTTACGGCAAAATTCCAGAAACACTGCCCGGAAATATCACCGGGAGGTTAAAACTGGCTGGGTTGAATGAGGCCCTTTTAAACATCCATTTTCCCCAGAGTCCCGAACTCCTGAAAAAGGCAGAATACAGGCTGAAGTTCGAAGAACTGTTTTACCTTCAGCTGGGGATACTCAGGCAGAAAGCAGACAGGAATCAGAAAATAAGGGGATTCGTGTTTAAGAGGGTTGGCCGGCTGTTAAATAGTTTCTATCATGAGCATCTTCCTTTTGAACTGACTTCCGCCCAGAAACGGGTGTTGCGTGAGATCCGAAAGGACACCGCAACGGGCAGGCAAATGAACAGGTTGTTGCAGGGAGATGTGGGCAGTGGCAAAACCCTGGTGGCAGTGATGAGCATGCTCATCGCAGTTGACAACGGCTTTCAGGCCTGCCTGATGGCACCAACCGAAATACTTGCCACCCAGCATTATTCAACTCTGTCTAAAATGCTTGAAAAGCTGCCTGTCAAAGTCGGACTGCTTACCGGCTCGACCCGTAAGAACAAACGCATCGTGCTCCATGACCAGCTAAGGTCGGGAGAAATGCATATACTGATAGGCACACATGCGCTGATTGAGGAAAGTGTACGGTTCAGGCAGCTCGGACTCGTGGTTATTGATGAGCAGCACAGGTTCGGAGTGGCCCAGAGGGCCAAAATGTGGAAGAAAAATCCGGACCCCCCCCATGTGCTTGTCATGACAGCCACTCCCATACCCAGAACTCTTGCCATGACAGTATACGGAGATCTTGAGGTTTCGGTGATCGATGAGCTTCCTCCGGGGCGCAAGGCAATAATCTCGGCCCACTATTATGATTCGAAAAGGGAGGTACTTTTTGGTTTTATGAGAAAACAGATCGGTCTCGGCAGACAGATATATGTTGTATATCCACTTATCAGCGAATCGGAAAAAATGGATTACAAGGATCTGGAAGACGGGTATTTGAGCATCACCAGGGCCTTCCCCCAGCCTGACTATGTGGTTTCAATAGTGCACGGCAAAATGAAGCCGGCCGACAAGGAAACCGGAATGCAGCAGTTTATTTCGGGCCGGGCACATATCCTGGTTGCCACAACGGTAATCGAAGTGGGTGTAGACGTGCCCAATGCAAGTGTTATGGTTATCGAAAGCGCCGAAAGGTTCGGACTCTCGCAGCTGCATCAGTTAAGAGGCAGGGTTGGGCGCGGAGCGGATCAATCATATTGTATATTTATGACTTCCTATAAGCTTTCCAACGAGGCGCGGCAAAGGATGAAAACCATAACGGGAACGAACGACGGGTTTGAAATTGCCGAGGCCGATCTGAAACTCAGGGGACCGGGAGATATGGAAGGAACAATGCAAAGCGGTTTTCCTTTTGACCTGAAAATATCCCATCTGGGCAAAGATAACCAGATACTGGAATACGCCCGTCAACAGGCAGCAGTCATTCTTGATGAGGACCCGCTGCTTGAGAAACCGGGTCAGGAACTGCTCAGAAAGCAATTGCAAAAACTTCATCCTGAAGCGGATAACTGGAGGAGAATAAGCTGACAGGAGCAATTTGCCATAACCATCGGCATCTAATTTATAATAATTATAAATTATGTGTATCATGGTAAAATATGACAAAACGCAACCTTTATAAAATTAACATCAATATTTTTGCTTTTTGCCAAAATAAGATCAAAACGACCGGTAAGGGCCCTGTCACTAAACAGGCTGCAACGGTCACAGGAACACGAACCATGATTACAAGCCTGATTTACGGGCAGTTGGATTTGTAATATGTTTTTGCAATAAAAAAAACAATATGGGTTATTCCGGAACTATCGAACATGTGGGTGTGATCAGCAAGATAGGCGAAAGGGAGATAATGGTGAATGTCAATCCGGAGTCTGCCTGTGGAAATTGCCGGGCCAATAGCTCCTGCTCCATAGGCGCTACCGGTGAAAAAACAATAAACGTGGTTCGCATGCCAGGCGATAATTATTCGGCCGGTGAGAAAATAATGGTAGTCCTGGAGCAATCGCTTGGATTGAAAGCGCTGGGACTGGGGTATCTGTTACCTTTTATGATTGTGCTTGCATTACTGATAATCTTTACCGCCCTTGGTTTGAAAGAATTTATTGCCGGCATACTGTCTCTTGCAAGTCTTATCCCCTATTATGCTGGTCTGTTCCTCTTAAGGGAGAAATTAAAAAAGGAATTTTCTTTCAGATTGCAAAAAATGTAGACAACTATGAGTGATATTATTATAAATTCCATAATTATTGTAAGTGCAATGGGACTGGCCGCTGCCCTGATACTTTTTTTAGTCGCCAAAAAGTTCCATGTTGTAGAAGATCCCCGTATCGAACAGGTGGAAGAGGAGCTTCCGGCCGCAAATTGTGGTGGATGCGGATACCCCGGATGCAGGGCGTTTGCCGAAGCACTTGTAAAATCGGAAGACATTTCAGATCTGAATTGCCCGGTAAGCAGCAGCGCAGACATGGAGAAAATCGCATCCATACTGGGTAAAGAGCTGGGGCAACAAGACCCGCTTGTGGCTGTCGTCGGTTGCGCAGGAACTCCCGATCACCGGCCAAAAACAAACGTTTACGACGGCGCCCGTTCCTGTACCATAGAGTCATCGCTTTATACGGGCGAATCAGGATGTCCATACGGCTGCCTTGGATTTGGAGAATGTGTTGAAGCCTGCAACTTCGATGCGATCCACATGAACCCGGAAACGAATCTTCCCGAAGTAAACGATGATAATTGTACTGCATGCAATGCCTGCGTAGTGGCCTGCCCGAGGGATATTATCGAGCTCAGAAAGAAAAACAAGAAAGACCGCAAAATATACGTATCGTGCATTAACCGGGAAAAAGGTGCTGTGGCAAGGAAAAACTGTAAAGTTGCCTGCATAGGTTGCGGAAAATGCGTGAAAGTCTGCCCCTATGAAGCAATTACCCTGGAAAATAACCTTGCTTATATTGATGCCAAAAAATGCAGGCTGTGTAGAAAGTGCGCCCCGGAATGTCCCACAAATGCAATCCTTGAGGTCAATTTTCCGGCAAAAAAGAAAAAGGAGGCAACTGCCGGATAAATATCCGGAAGACTTCCCAGTATATTTATATTAATAAAAACCAGCAGGAGGTTATAAAGTGATAAAAACATTTCCCAGAGGAGGCATACACCCACCGGAGGATAAAATCTCAGCAGGCAGTCCAATCCGCGAACTGCCCCTTCCCAAGACTGTTAATATACCGGCAGGCCAGCACCTGGGTGCTCAGGCCGACCCCCTGGTAAAAAAGGGAGATAAAGTAAAAACCGGACAGCTTATTGCTAAAAGCAGCGGTTTTGTTTCCGCAAACATCCACTCATCGGTAACCGGCACGGTGGCCAAAGTAGACCTGATAATGGACAGCAGCGGCTACAGGCGCATGACAATTTCCATCAATTCCGAAAAGGATGAATGGCTGGAAGGGATAGACACAAGCAATACTTTGAGAAAGAATATAACCGCCAAAAAAGAAGAAATAATTGAGAAAACGCGGGAAGCGGGTATCGTCGGACTGGGTGGTGCAACTTTTCCGACTCATATAAAGCTTTCCGTTCCCAAAGGGAAAAAGGCCGAAGTCCTTATCATCAACGGTGCCGAGTGCGAACCATGTCTCACATCCGATCATCGCCTGATGCTTGAAAGGGGGGAAGAACTGATGGTCGGGATCAGGCTGATCATGACGGCGCTTGGTGTAAACAAAGCTGTGATCGGGATTGAGAACAATAAGCCCGATGCCATCAGCCATCTTCAGTCCCTTATCGGCGATTATCCTGAAATTGAGGTACAACCCCTTACAGTCAAGTATCCCCAGGGCGCAGAAAAGCAGCTTATCAAAGCCATAACCGGAAGGGAAGTTCCTTCAGGAAAGCTTCCTATTGAAGTAGGTGCGGTAGTGCATAATGCGGGTACGGCATTTGCCGTATATGAGGCAGTACAGAAAAAAAAGCCGCTGATAGAGAGGTATGTTACGGTTACCGGCAAAAATCTTTCCACCCCCTCCAACTTCCTTGTCAGGATCGGAACCCCGGTTGCCGAACTCATTGAGGCTGCCGGCGGACTTCCCGAAGGCACCGGAAAAGTGGTGAACGGGGGACCAATGATGGGCAAGGCACTTAATTCCCTTGACGTTCCCGTAACAAAGGGCACTTCAGGAATCCTGGTTATTCCCGAAGAAAAATCGTTCCGGAAACCTGCCCTTAACTGCATTCGCTGTGCAAAATGCGTAAGCATTTGTCCGATGGGCCTGGAGCCCTACCTTTTGAGAGCAGCCTCTGAGCATAAGAAATGGGATATGGTTGAGGCTGAACGGGGTATGGATTGCATGGAATGCGGATCATGCAGCTATATTTGTCCGTCGGGCATACCCTTGCTGGATTTTATAAGGCTGGGCAAATCAACAGTAAGCAAAATTATCAGATCCAGAAAACAATAAAACAAGGCGCCGGGTCATGGCAACCTTTGCGCAGCTTAACAGATACAATATAAACCTCCACGTTGCAAACCTGATTTATACCAATGGATAAATTGATTGTTTCTCCCTCTCCCCATTACTACGGCGACTATACCGTAAAAAAGCTGATGTACGGAGTTGTATATGCACTCCTGCCGGCATTCCTGGTTTCAGTATATTTTTTCGGAATTGGCGCATTGATAGTTACCGCTATAAGTATAGTTTCCTGCCTGGCTTTCGAATACCTGATACAGAAATATCTGATGAAAACAGAGCCTTCAGTCACCAACGGATCGGCGCTGGTTACCGGACTCCTTCTTGCATTTAATCTCCCCACCAACCTCCCCTGGTGGATTATAGTTATCGGTGCGCTGGTGGCTATCGGTGTGGGGAAGATGACTTTCGGGGGACTGGGGAATAATCCTTTTAATCCCGCGCTGGTGGGGAGGGTGTTTTTATTCATCTCCTTTCCCGTACAGATGACCAGCTGGCCAACCCCGGTAGCTTCCAGGCTGCAGTATACCGATGCGGTTACCGGCCCTACTCCCCTGGGAATTATGAAAGAGGGATTATCGGCACAGGAAACCGTGCCTCAGCTGATGGAACAGCTCCCGGGCTATATGGATCTTTTCCTGGGATATATGCATGGCAGCATGGGGGAGATATCGGCTCTTGCTCTTATCGCAGGAGGAATATATATGGTTTTCAGGAAAATAATTACATGGCATATCCCGGCATCGATCATACTTTCGGTACTGGTCTTTACGGGAATACTCTGGCTGATAAATCCTTATGATAATGCCGACCCCCTTTTCCATCTTCTTACCGGGGGATTGATGCTGGGAGCTATTTATATGGCGACCGACTATGTGACATCGCCCATGACACCAAAAGGCATGTGGATATTCGGCATTGGTATCGGAGTGATAACCGTTGCCATAAGGGTGTTCGGGGCTTACCCCGAAGGCGTCTCCTTTGCTATATTGATAATGAACGCTTTCGTACCACTCATCAATAAATATGTAAAACCCGATGGATTTGGAGAGGAGGTAAAAAATGGCTAAAAGAGAATCTACATTCGTCAATATGATTATGGCGCTGGTGGTAATTACTTTTATTTCATCAGCTTCTCTTGGATTTATTTACGAGCTGACCAAAGAACCCATAGAAAGGGCAGGGGCAGCCAAAAGGAATGCGGCTATCGGCTCGGTGGT
>PWPZ01000083.1 GCA_003556985.1 Bacteroidota bacterium | reverse complement strand
CTTAATTTAGGAAAACCATTCGGAATCAAAGTCTCGGTACACTGGACATTTTCCCTTCTCATTGCCTGGATCATATTTATTACAGTCAGACAGGGACTGGGAACTGCACAGGTGCTGATGCATATATTGTTTGTACTGACATTGTTCGCGTGCGTGATATTGCATGAATTCGGCCACTCACTTACAGCCATCAGGTTGGGAGGTAAAGTAAAAAGTATCACACTGCTTCCCATAGGTGGAATGGCTAACATTACAGAAATGCCCGAAAAGCCAAAATACGAATTCCTTATTTCTGCTGCCGGACCAATGGTAAATATAGTGATAGCTGCACTCTTATGGATCTATCTGGCCATTTTTCATCCTTTGGATCCGGAACAAATGGATTTTACAACTATCACTTTTTCAAATTTCCCGGTAGTATTACTTGCCGCAAACCTGTTTATAGTGGCTTTCAATCTGATACCGGCGTTTCCGATGGACGGCGGACGTCTGTTCAGGTCGGGACTGGCTATGAAAATGAACCGGCTTAAAGCAACCAGGATTGCAAAGGATATAGGGCAGATATTTGCCGTTTTGTTTATTGTCGCAGGGTTATTCATTAATCCATTCCTTATCATAATCGGATTTTTCGTATTTCTTGGGGCAAGGGGTGAATATGAAATGATGAGATATAAGGATATAATGAATAACTATACGGTCGATGACATTATAATGACCGATTATGAAGAACTTGACAAAAATGAATCCCTGGAAAAGGCGGCGGAAAAACTTGCCCATATCTCCAATCGCGGCTATGTTATTACATCAGAAGGTAAATATGCGGGAATACTCACCAAAAACTCCCTGATAAAAGGGCTGAGTATCCACGGAAAAAACGGTAAAATAAAGGATGTAATGAATGAAAATATCGAATCGGTCGATGCAGGCAAAACACTGTTTGACGTTTACAAATCCATGCAGACAAACAAATATGATATGGTGCCGGTTGAAAAAAACGGTGAATTTAAAGGAGTGCTGGACATGGAGAATATTAACGAATTCTTTATGATCCAGAGAGCCATGCGATGAAATGATTCTACGGGATCAGATATGCCACTAACCAGGCTTCGCCTAAATTTTAATCATAAACGACTAAACCAAAATAGAACATTATGGATTATATCAATGTTGAGAAAATCAAAGAACTGGCCAGGATACATGAGCCGCAATGTATAAGCATATTTATGCCCACCTACAGGGCGGGTATGGAAACCAATAAAAAAATAGACCAGAAGCACCTGAAGACCCTTGTTAAAGATACCAGGCATGAACTTGAAGCCCACGGGGTAAAAGAACCGGAAATAAAAAATTTATTAGAGCCAATAAATGAACTTATAGATGATACAGGTTTCTGGAATTTTCAGTCAGACGGACTTGCTATTTTCAGGAACCGTAATTTTTTTGAGTATTATACCCTCCCCGTACTTTTTGAAACGATGGTGCACGTTGCAGACCACTTTTATCCGATGCCGCTGATACCTTATATTAATAACGGAGTGAAATTTTATTTACTTGCCATCAGTATGGGCGAAGTGAAACTTTACGAAGGCTTCCCCCATCAGATAAACGAACTGGAAGTCAGCGATCTTGTTCCGGAAAGACTTGAGGAAGCGGTTGGATTTGACTTTCAGCAAAAGCATCTTAATTACCGCTCCGGACAGGACGACAGGGGGCGGGCAACATTTCACGGGCATGGCAGCGCAAGCCAGGAAGAAGTCAAAACGGAAATCCTGAAATATTTCAGGGCCGTGGATAATGGTATTATGAAAATTCTTCACGATAAAAAATCCCTGCTCGTACTGGCTGCGGTCGATTATCTGGTTCCCATATACCGCGAGGCAAACAGCTACAAGTATTTATATGATGATTTCATACCCGGCAACCCGGAACATGAGGATCCGGTACTGCTACATGAAAAAACCAAAGATCTGTTAAAGGATCATTTTGAGCGGTACAGAAGAGAAAAGGCCGAAAAATTTGAGCAGGCACTGGCACTTCAAAAAGCGGCATACTCTGAAGAGGAGATTATATCTTCAGCAGTTAACGGCCGGGTAGACACCCTTTTTGTAAAAAAAGGTGATAATTTGTGGGGGATCTATGACAGCGAAAAAAACACGATACAGGTTAGGGATAAAAAGGCATCGCAGAACACCAGCCTGCTCAACCTGGCTGCCATGCATACAATTATGAACAGCGGCAGGGTTTTTTTGATGGAAGCTGATGACATGCCTGAACCCGCCTCAAGACTGAATGCAATATTGAGGTACTGACAGTTAACTGTAGCGTTTGACAATTAAGAATGACTGCAATTCCGGTGCCGGCAGTTTATTACTTAGCCGGTGAACAATTTATATATTCAAGATGTTTAATTACGGGCATAATAAGCATGCCGTTCCTTCGGGTTGAATCAGCAAGCTTAAAATAGTTATGAACAGTGCCCTTTATACATTATTAATCTATGGTCTAATGCAATATCCATAATCTGTCCCTCAGGCAGGAAAAATTTTTAAAATGGATATAAAAACACAAAAAAATGAGTAAACATTTCGCAAGTGCATACTGGGAAGGAAACCTGGCTAAGGGAAAAGGAAAGTATACGCTCAAAACAAGCGGATACGAAGGTTCATACAATTTCACTTCCCGCTTTGAAGACGACAAAAGCTCTTCAAGTCCTGAAGAACTGATAGGTGCGGCCCTTTCAAGCTGCTTTTCAATGGCTCTGGCCAACGACCTTGATCAGGCCGGCCATAAGCCCGAAAGAATTGAAACCAAAGCCGAAGTGATTCTGGAAAAATCGGATCCAGGCTTCGCTATAACCAGGATTCTTTTAAAAACCAGAGGTAAAGTCCAGGATATCGATAAGGGAAAATTCCTTGAAATTGCAGACGGCACCAAAAACAACTGCCCGGTATCCAAGGCACTTAAGGTCTCTGATATTGATCTGGAAGCTGAATTGTTATAATTCCGGATTAAAATATTTTTTAACGGGAAAATCCACTCCCGGCAGGATGGTTATTTATCAGGCGGGGGTGGTTAATTTTGGTTTGAATTATAGCGGATCTTTACGGCCGCGGGAATTATTTTCAGATTCAGGGTGTCAATGCCTTTAACTATTTCCCCGTCAATCTGCAGATCCTGATGGCGGTCAAATTTTATTCTGGCTTCGGTTGTCTTAATGACTTTTACATATCTGTGTTTTTCCAGTCGCCCGAAAAGAAACATCCTGATCAGGTAAAACAGGGCCCACCAGGAATAAGGTCTTATTATGACAATTTCAAATTCCCCGTCATCCATACGGCCATTAGGATTGATTACAGCCCCTGTACCAAATGATCTTGCATTTGCAAATGCCAGCAGTTCTGCCTTGAACCGCCGGTTTATCGTTGAAGTGCTTATTTTAAATCTAAAAGTATCCCTTTTTGAAAACAGCTCTTTTATCATTTGCTTCCCATAGCCCGTCAGTCCTTTCGATCCTTCCTGTTCGAACCGTTTTACTATTCGGGCGTTGATGCCGATATCACTGAGATGATAACTGTAATACCTTTCATTAATGAAGATTGCATCAAGAGGTTTTGCATCCTCCTTCATGATCAGGTGCATTGCATCATCAAAATCAGATGGCAGGCCAAGATTATGAGCCAGTCCGTTTGCCGATCCGGCAGGAATGATCCCAAGCTCTGTTTCACTGTTAATAAGGGCTGAGGCAACATGATTTATTGTGCCGTCACCACCCATTGCAACAGCTATATCAGGCTTTCGGGCCACAATTTCTTCCCTGATCCGTGAGGGGCAGTTTAACTTTTCCGTATAATAAATTTCAAATTTGAATTTGTAAGTTTCTGAAAAACGGGCAATTTTAAGCTCGGTTTCACTTTTTTCCATGAACCTGGAAGTGGGATTGATAATAAATAAAATTTTTCCGTTCATCAAATTCAATTAAGTTAACATGTTTAAATTACCATCAATAAGATTTTGCACGGGTCTTGCAGATAATATTGTTAAGCCACCATCCGGAAGGGCATTACCCATTATATTACGGGGAAAACGCATCCCTGCCATCAGTAAAAAAGTATAACCCTTATGGAATAATATTTGTTATTAAAACACAAAGTTAATTTAAAAAATTTTAGCTCTTTTAAAGGCTAATTAGCATTAAGCGTCACCTATGAAAAAAATACTGAAACCTGTTTACAGGAGGATAACCAAACCTTTCAAAAAAATCAGGGTATTCATGAAACAAAAAGCCGGCTGGCTCGGGATACCCAAAATTTTACCCTACCGCGGATTTGGTGACAATTCGAAAATCTTTATCACGGGAATGGTGATTGAGGATAAAGGGCTGGCAGAACCGGCCGACAGGCATAAAATTTGGCATAATGCCCTGGCCATGATAAAAAGGTTTTCCAGTGATGAAATTCCCGGTGTAAGGGTTCAGGCAAATTTTATGGGTTTATCTCAAATTACCGAAACGGATGAAGACGGTTTTTTTTCTTTCCATTTCAATGTGGAGGAAATCTCCGGTACACTACTAAAACACCATTGGCACAAGATAGATTTAAAGCTGCTGGATACAGTGGTGGAAGATCAGCCGGAAACAACTGCCACAGGTAATGTAAGGATAGTTTCTTCGGAGGAGGAAAGAATTATCGTATCAGATATTGATGATACCATACTGATATCACATTCCACGCAGACTGTCAGGAAATTAAAACTGATGCTTTTCAAGAATGCCCTGACAAGGCTGCCTTTCAAGGGTATTGCAGCCTTCTATCAGGCACTTGAAAAAGGAAAAAAAACCAATTCGGCCTATCCATTCTTTTATGTATCCAGCAGCGAATGGAATCTATATGATTTGCTGGAGAACTTTTTCGACCATAACAATATTCCCCGGGGAGCATTTATGCTGAGGAAGATGGAAAGCAGCATATATAAATTCTGGAAATCAGGCCAGGGAAATCACGAGCATAAATACGACAAGATAAAATTCCTGCTTGAATTTTATGAAAATCAGCAATTCATCCTGATAGGTGACAGCGGACAGAAGGATCCGGAAATATACGAGAGGCTGGCCCACGAATTCCCCGGAAGGATAGAAACCATATATATACGCAAGATAGGTTCAAAGTCGTTTCACAAGAATATAGAACAGGTAAACTCCAGGCTTGAAAAGGTAAACACCTCCTACCTTCAGGTTGAAGACACATGGGAGGCAGCCAGGCATGCTTTGAAAAACGGATACATTAATGAAGATGTGATCAAAGATTTTTCCAGTGAGAAGGATCCTGACCTGGTAACCTATTAGTTAAAAACTCAGGCCCTTTCATAAAGCTTCTGCAAAAGCACTTTCACCTCATCTACATTTTTCAATCTATAGGCAGCAGCAGTGGGGTTACCATGAGTCCCTACCAAAATCCCCACCCCCCCATTAGGTAAAATAGTCTTAAAAGCATCTTCATCGGTAACATCATCACCAATGTAAATCGCCATTATTTCCGGGTTATCGTTTAGATTCAACTCGTCAAGTATCCACTCTATGGCCTTGCCTTTGTGCCAGTCCAGATCCGGCTTGATTTCGATTATCATTTTTCCCGTGCCGGTTTTGACTCCTGAATGGTCCTTAAGCACCTCATCTATTTTCGGCTGTACCTCATGCCGGCGGCTATCTTCCGCATTCCTGAAGTGCACAGCAATCGCATACCTCTTCCTTTCAACCTGAACACCCTCCGGTCCGGCCGAAAATTTCTCATTTAACTGGTTTTTGATCCGGTCGAGGAGGGGCAATATTTTCTCGGCTTTCTTTTGTTCCATGATCAGTCCATCCGGTCCGGATATCCGGAAACCATGACTCCCGGCATAGATAATTTCATCGATATTGACCCTGCCTTTGACATCATCCATATCTCTGCCGCTTACTACAGCTATTGTATACTTTGATGCACACCGCCTGAGGATATCTTCCATACCCCTGGCAAGAGCGGCATCTTCCGGATGATTCACAATCGGACTTAATGTACCGTCAAAATCAAGAAAAATTACAGGAGTCTTTCCTTCAGGAAATATCTCGGAGAATACACCATCTTCTAACAGCAGGGGGACTTCACCGGTATCTCTCAGGTTGACTGTTTCACCATTTACTTTAGTTTCTTCCGGGCTCATAAGTGAAAATTTTAATGGTATTTTAATTTTTGTTAATACCATAAATGCAATAGCTGTGCCAGAAGTCAGTGAAAGCGACCATGGAGGCCATCCGGATTATGTCTCCAGATCATAAAGTTTTATTTTATTGTAAAGGGTTTTTCTGTCAATGTTGAGAAGCCTGGCAGCTTTTGATTTATTGTTATTGGTCTTGTTAAGAGCATTCTGGATCACCTCTTTTTCGGTGATCAGTGTTGCGGATTTCAGATCGGTAACATAATCTTCAACCCCACCGTTATAGCCTGATATATTATCGGTACCGGAAGTACTATACCTTATCTCATCCGGAAGCAATTCAGGAATTATAATATCGTTATTAGCCAGTAAGACAACCCTTTTGATAACATTCTGCAGTTCACGGATATTTCCATGCCACTGATAGTTTATCAGCAAATTCTTTGTAGCATCATCTACATATTTGACATTCTTACCAAAATCCCTGTTGGCCTGTTTAATGAAATGATTGACAAACGCCATAATATCTTCCCTGCGTTGCCGGAGCGGCGGAAGCAAAAGCCTGAACCCGTTCAGCCGGTGATAGAGATCTTCCCGGAATTCACCTGCCTTCACCTTATTCATTAAATTTTCATTGGCTGCGGCGATCAATCTTACATCTACATTAACGGACTTATTGTCACCTATCCTGCTGACCGCTTTTTCCTGCAGAGCCCGTAGTATTTTCACCTGGTTTTCATGAGGGAGGTTTCCAACCTCATCCAGGAACATAGTCCCTCCGTTTGCCTCCTGAAAATAGCCAATTTTATCATTGACGGCACCGGTAAAAGCACCCTTAACATGTCCAAACAATTCGCTGTTCGCAAGTTCCCTGGGTATGGCGCCGCAATCAATAGCTATAAAAGGATTTTTGCTGCGCTTGCTTGCGTAATGGATGGCCCTGGCAATATATTCCTTTCCGGAACCGGTTTCTCCTTCAATCATTACCGTTATATCGGTTGGTGCAACAACTTCCACATGCTTCATTATTTCCAGCATCTGCGGAGTTTCACCGGTTATAAAATCCTTGCCAAAGGAAGATCTGGTCATTTTATCATTTTTGTTTTCAAGGGCTTTCTTTATGATTGTTAAGACCTCCTCGGGCTGCATTGGTTTTGTAATATAATCATACGCTCCTGATTTTATCAGCTCTACAGCCTTTTTAATCTCAGCATATGCCGTCATTATAATTACGGGAACAGATGATTTTTTGGCCTTCACATGACGCAATACGGCCAGGCCGTCATAATCGGGAAGGCGGAAATCGCACAATACGAGATCAAAGTCGTGTTTATCGATAATACTTTTGGCGCTGCTTCCGGAAAACGCGGTTTCCGTTATGAATCCGTTTTGTTCCAGATATTTTTCCAGAACATGACATATGTAGGTGTCATCATCAATAATCAAAACGGAATGTTTCTTTGACATATAAAAGAGAATTATTTTGAATCTTTAATTGAGATAAGGGTATAAATTAAAGTGATATACACAAAAATAACAAAAAGAATTTAACAGACAGTACAGATTTTACATTTAAATACCTGGCTCCGGGTCGCTTTAACGGGTCCGGAGGATGTCTAAATTTACACATAAAAATAAAATTCTCAAATCAATTTGTTCTTTTCCATGATCAAATTGAGGAAAAAAACCCCAGAATGCAGGAATATTCTACATTTAAAAAAACTTCCTCCCTGGGCCTGCATGTGATAAAATTCATTATCAACTAAAGCACTGTACTTCATGCCATGGTTATAATGACATTGATACTATTTGGCATGGAATTAGCTAATTTCAGTGACCAACTAATTAAATTAAATTTACTGATGAAATTAATTTATAAATTCAACGAACTGGATAACTCAAACGTCAGGGAAGTGGGCGGAAAAAACGCATCACTCGGAGAAATGTTCAAAAAACTTGATCCGAAAGGAATAAAAATTCCCGATGGTTTTGCAACTTCTGCCGAAGCTTACTGGATGTTTATGAAGGAAAATGATATTCTTGAACCTCTAAAAAAGACCCTCGGGTCGCTCAATAAGAACGGTGATAATTTAAAGGATGTCGGCAGCAAATGCAGGGATATAGTAATGAAATCATCCATTCCCCGCGACATCAGGGAAGAAATACTCCAGGCTCACAGAGAACTCAAAAAAAGGGAATCATCGTTGAAAAGCCTGGCAGTCCGCAGCAGCGCCACCGCAGAGGACCTGCCCGATGCAAGTTTTGCCGGTCAGCACGAATCATTTCTGAACATCACAACCCAGGATGAGCTTCTTGAGGCCTGGAAAAAATGCGTTGCCTCACTTTTTACCGATCGCGCGATTAAATACCGGGAAGAAAAAGGGTTTGACCACATGAAGGTAGCCCTCTCTGTAGGCGTACAGAAAATGGTGAGGTCAGACAAGGCTTCAGCAGGGGTTGCCTTTACGCTGGACCCTGACAGCGGACACCCTGGCGTGATAATGATAGACGGTGCCTGGGGACTGGGAGAGAATGTGGTCCAGGGTAAGGTACTTTCCG
>PWPZ01000004.1 GCA_003556985.1 Bacteroidota bacterium | reverse complement strand
CTGCAATGCCGACATGATCTGAAGGTCATGGCCCATAAAACCAACCATCATACTGAGGGCATGAGAGCCCAGATCGGCCATTGCACCTCCGTCGGGAGCAGGTGTAAGTCGGGTGCGCCTCTTTTCCCGGTAGGAGGAATTAAGATAGTCACTGTGTTTAAGGGTGAAGCTGAAATGAAGGGGTTTGCCAAAATCCTTTTCCCTCCACCAGATCAGAGCTTCGCGAACGGCCGATGCCATCAGGAACTGGAAGCCTATCTGAATGGTTTTTCCCCTGAGTCCGGCATCAGGAATTTCACTGATACCTGCTTCTTCTTTTTCGCTTGAACAAACAGGTTTTTCAAGATATATTCTCTTTACCGCAGGCATATCCAGTACTGCTTTCAGATGGGGATAATGGGTACTATTAGGCCCGAGAATAAAAACGGTATCAATCTGAGCATTGGCAAAAAAATCGTCTGTGCTCAGGGCTGAAGCAAAACCATAATCAGCTGCAAATTTCCTGCGACTTTCTTCCCTTGCCGAGGCTACAGCCAGCAGTTCAAATTCCGGCGCATCATTATAAAAATATTTCAGCGAATTGAGCGCAAAAACATGGGAACGGGCAATCCCTCCCGCCCCAAGAAATCCTATTTTTAATTCCTGCATATTACTCTGGAAAAAATATAATCAACAAATTCAGTTATAATTTTTTTGGCTGCCCGGTTTTCCATACCGTACGACGGGTTTTCAATTGTCCGGTTTTCCCTACCGTAAAACGGCTTTAGCAAGGCTGCGATGTGCCGGCACAATTAAAACGAATTCCAGTTAAAGTCCAGGCATCAGATCGGTTCGGTAAGATCGAACTCAGCCGCAAACATTAGCTGGCCGCTGTAATGCAACTGATAGATCATACTGCTCAAATCGTCCGTCAGAATAATCCTCCATTCGCGACCAAGAGTATCTTCCAGCAAATTAATGGTATATTCAT
The DNA here is from genome assembly GCA_003556985.1 of Bacteroidota bacterium. Taxonomy (GTDB): domain Bacteria; phylum Bacteroidota; class Bacteroidia; order Bacteroidales; family PUMT01; genus PXAP01. Next base: position 7,796 of record PWPZ01000004.1, on the reverse strand, counting down.
CGGCCGGAAAATTTTGCCGGTAACCGGTGCCCTTCCCGTCGGAATAACCTCCGTACATGGTAAGTTCCTCGGGAGTACCATCTTCATGCCTGTGATCATGCCTGAAACGCAGTCCTTTTTCGGTGGCAAGGAACATCCATGTTCGTGACTGGTCCTCATCCAGATGGAAAGGAATATAAACCCTGTCATCCTCACAAACCGTTACATGCATTACAAAATCCTTTTCCACCCAGCTTTCTCTGCCGGGAGCACTGTAGGTCTCTTTTCCCCGAAAAGATTTACCGCATAACCCGGCCAGATTATCAAGAAAGTTGATTTCCGGTTCGGAAAGTGATGATTCAAGTGCTTCAAGCCTGTCAACCATTTCATCATGACCCTGGGAACTTTCACGCTGACCCTGGCCGCAGGAAACAAGGAGAGTAGCAATTGCAATTAATTGAAATAATTTACTGATCATGTTAAAAGTATTAGCATTATTTTGACTTACCGGAGTACTTCTGCAAAATAATCAAATATTTTCCAACATAACAAACTTTACAGTGCAGCGGGGAGGTGGTTACAAACAGGACGGAAAAATGGTTGGCGTTCAGACCGGAAAGGTTGTAACGAACCGGCCGGAAAGATAGCTGGCATTCAGTCCTGTACAAAAGAACAGGATCATGCCATTAGCATGTCCTGTCCGAATAGCAGCAGAAAAGAATAATTGTTTAGCCGGGAATAATCCTGAAGAATAATCCGGGGGCTTCGGTAAGCACATAAATATATCCGTCCGGGCCAACCCTGATATCTCTGAACCTTGCAAAATCCTCCAGAAGATATTCGGTCCCTACCACCTCATCATTTTCAATCACAACACGGTGTATATGCTGTCCGGCAAGAGCTCCCACAAGCATATTGTTGTGCCATTCCGGATACCTTTCACTGTCAACGAAAGCCAGGCCGCATGGTGCAATGGAGGGGGTCCAGTGCAGTACAGGGTCTTCCATACCCACCCTGGTGGTATCTTCGGTTATTGTTGTCCCGTCATAGTTAATGCCATGAGTCACTTCCGGCCATCCGTAGTTAAGCCCTTTTTCAATAAGATTGATTTCATCACCACCCCTCGGGCCGTGCTCGTGAGTCCACAATTCACGGGTTTCAGGATGCAGTGCCATTCCCTGTATATTCCGGTGACCGTATGACCATATTTCGGGCATGGCACCTTCAACACCGGTAAAGGGATTATCATCGGGAACTGTTCCGTCATCATACAATCGGATAACTTTCCCATTATGGTTTTCAAGGGTTTGGGCGTTATCCATCACTCCACGGTCGCCAATTGTGGTAAACAGATAGCCGTCATCATCAAAAACTATCCGGCTTCCAAAGTGTTGTCCGGCTCCGGTGGCAGGCTCCCCCCGGAAGATTAGCTCCACGTCGGTAAAGCTGTTACCGTTAATTCTGCCCCTTGAGACCGATGTATTACCTCCTCCATTACGTGGTTCGGCATAGGCAATATAAATCCATCCGTTTTCATCATAATCGGGATGCAGTACAACATCAAGCAGTCCACCCTGACCATGTGCCCAAATATCGGGAAGTCCGCTAACAGGTTCATCCCTGAGTTCTCCGGAGGCAAATACCCGAAGCCGTCCGGGACGTTCAGCTATCAGTATGCGACCATCGGGTAGGAATGCCATGCCCCAGGGATTCTCAAGACCGGTTGCCATGGTGTCAATACGCATTGAAACCTTGTCAGATTCTATCATTTGCCCTGGTTGCGACACATTGGAATTGCATGAGTACAGGCCGGGGACAAAAAGTAAAATGGCAATTAAAATTTTGAACATAATATTAAAATTTATATGATTTTATGGAAGAACATTAAATTAATTTCAGCAGAATTACGTTACATTTAGTGGTAAGAAGTACCGTAATTGTTAGAAATATCCTTCATTTTCTCTATATTTACAATAATAAACAATACTTCCCGCCACTTGTTCACTAAAATGACGGTTCAACAGGCGAGACCTGATTGATCCGGATTAAAGAAGTTTATTTTATCCGATACAGATATGTCTTCCGGTAAATTTAAAAAGTATATCAGCAGGTTATTCCGGGTTCTGGCGTGGGTGCTTGCCTCGGCAGTGCTCATTATATTTCTCGTTGTTCTGGTATTGCAGTTTCCCGGTGTGCAGACCTATATAGCGGGAAGGGTAGCCTCGCATTTGAGTGAAGAAACCGGCGCAGAAATAACCATTGAAAGAGTGGCAATACGGTTCCCCAGATCGGTAAATATAAGAAACATTTATATTGAGGACCCGCAGGGGGATACTCTTGTCAGTGCAGGGAGAATTTATGCGGACATAACAATGACGGCACTTCTGAGGAGCCGTTTGCATGTCAATACTCTGGAAATCGATGACCTCACCGCCTTCATAATCAGGGAAACACCCGATACTGTATTCAACTTTCAATTTCTTGCCGATGCATTCGCTGCGGATACTGAAACAACAACCAATGGCGAAACAACAACAAATGACGAGGCAGACGCAGATGATGAAAATGGTTTTTCTCTCTTCCTGAACACGGTTAACCTCAGAAATATAAACATTTCTTTCGAAGATCATTTTTCAGGCACTGACCTGTCAACCAGTCTGGGATATTTGCATACAAGCCTTGCAGACTCTGATCTGCTGAACAATAAATATCATGCCGGCAATACAGAGATAAGAGAAACGAGCATACGGCTTTTCGCCTATGAACCCTCTTTCCCTGCTGAAGAACCTTCAGAAGAAGTGCCTGATATCGACATATCGCTTACATCACTGGAACTTGCCGATTTCGGATTTTTGCTTGAAAGTACCGACGGAAGCCGGCTTAATATCGAAACAGAACTTCTTTCTTTGATACCAGAGTCCATTAATCTGCAGGATCAGTTTGCAAATATATCTTCCCTCATAACAGAAAACCTTCGTGCTTCAATAGTACAGCCCCCCGGCACAGAGGATACAGGTGCCCTGGCGGAGACGGGGAATAATGGTCAGCCGGATATCATGGAAACAGAATTTCGTTTTTCCGAGATAATGGACTGGACCGTAGGACTGGACAGACTGGAAATCAATAATTCTTTTATCAGCATAGGAACAGATAATCAGCCGGTTTCAAAAGAGACCTTTGACCCGGACAATTTTACACTCGGCAACCTGGAGCTTAATGCAAGAAACCTGTTCGTGGCACCCGACAGTCTTAACATCGACATAAACGACATGAGCATGCTGGTTTCGGAAATTTTCAACCTTGAACATCTTGAGCTTGATATCAGTATGGGCAGAAGGGCCGGCAATATCAATCTTTTACTGCTATCGGCCGGGAGCAACCTGGATCTTACCCTTAACATGGATGCAAATCTGCTGAACTTTTCCTTTGATGACCTTCTTGATCGCAGAATGGTGATTGAAATGGAGGATACCAGTATAGATAATGATATGGCATTTTTTCTGCCCGTTCTGAAGCCATATTATTTCGACCGTCCTGGTGCCGATCCGCTTGAAATAAGAAGCCGCATTACCGGCACCCCGGCGAATATCACCATCGACAGTTTGAGAGTCACAGGCCCGGAATTATTCTGGATTTTTGCCGGGGGAGATGTCTCAGGCCTGCCTGACACTGACAACCTGTACATAGACCTTTTGCGACTTGAGCTGTGGGCGAGACCGGCCCTTGTAATGGCTAATCTTCCTGACATTCAGCAACCCGAAGGGATAAATCTCCCGGAATATATAATGATGGAAGGCCAATTCCTGGGAACCTTTACGGAATTCGAAACCGAAGTATTCCTTCAGAGTAACCTGGGTGATATTGAAATGACGGCAACAGTATATGAAGATGCCATCGGGGAAAGCAGCTTTAACGGCAGCGTAACCCTTGATGCAATTGATGTGGCGCAGCTCTCCCAGGCAGAAATCCTCCAGCAGCCAGTATCTTTATACCTTGACTTTAGCGGAAGGGGACTGGATATGGAAAATATCGAACCCGAAACTATGGAACTGGAAGCAGAGCTGGGAATAAGTCACCTTATGCTCATGGATTATCCCTATGATGAGATAATGGTCTTTCTCACCCTTAAAGATTCAATTGCAAATATATCAACAACCTACGATGATGAATTTCTCGCCTTTGATCTGGATGCCGAAACGGGGATTTTCAAAGAAACGATCACTGCCAAAACCGAACTGAACATTGATTATGCCGACCTTGGCCAGCTGGGATTTTCGCAGGAGGATGTCATTGTAACTACCTCACTGGGTGCAGATATTATGTTATATCCTGAAGATTTTTTTAGCGGATCCATAACCATATCTGAAACAAATCTGGCCATTAACGGAGATATTTATACAATACCGGAAGTATTGCTTATTTCCGATTCGAAGCAGGAAGATTATTCCTTCGAGCTTATTGCCGACTTCATGAGCGCTGTCTACAAGGGTAATTTTACCCCGGCCGGTATCCCCGAAGCACTCGCCGATCATCTTGCCGAATATTTCACTCTGCCCGAAACTGCTGAATCTCAGGATGAGCTGCCTGCCGCGGAATCGGGAGAATACGATACTGAATATGCAAAGGCTGCAGGCAACAGAGCTAATTCAGGGAATCCAGATAATGGCGCCGATTCAGAAGAGGTTAGCGACAGCAACGAAAACAAACATTTTGAGCTGAACATCAATATCTATCCTTCCGATGTTATCAGCAACGTATTTCTTCCACCAGTTGAAGAATACGACACTCTTTCGCTATTATTGGAATATGACAGCCAGGCGCAGAATATTTCAGTAAATGCAACGATGGAAGATATCCAGTATGCCGGAATGCGCCTGCAAAATTTCAGAGCCGGTATTTCATCCGACAAGGAAAAAATGGATTTTGAAATATCCCTTGATTCACTCAACATGGATGAAATTTCTTTTTACAATTTTGATGTGAGCGGGAGTTTTTTTGATGAAAAAATAGATTTTTCCTTTTCTTTCCAGGATGAACAGCAGGAGGATATATTCTTTATCGGCGCTTTGGTGGAAAGCCGTGAAGAGCTGATCCATTTCAGCATAGATCCCGAAAACCTGGTTATTAACTATGAACCCTGGGAGATCCATCCTGAAAACCGGATTGTTACAGGTCACGAAATCCTGCAGTTTGATAATTTCATGATGGAGCACCAGGAAAGCATGCTGTCGGTAAACAGCCGTACACTTGATGAAAACGAAGAAGAGGAATATGAAGATATAACTGACATAACCGTTAGCCGGCTTGATCTTTTGAGCCTTACAAGCTTTGCTAATGACATTCTTCCCCTGAAGGGAGGAATTCTTGATGGGACCATGACAGTCAGAAACATCCACCGGGAAACAAGTTTTACTGCCGACATGGATCTGGCAGGTTTTGCATGGGGTGAACATAAAATTGAATCCATCAGCCTGTTCGCAGAAGATGTTGCTCCCGGTCAGATATTTATAAATGCTGCACTGGAACATGAAGGAACGGCCCTGCGGGCCAGCGGCGACTTTTTTCCGGGCGAAATCCCCTCAGTCGATATCGAGGTACTAATGGAAAACCTCGACATGAGCCTTATCGAAATGTTTGCAGGAGATGAGCTGACCGATGTGAGCGGAACCATTTCGGGAAAAATAAATGTAACCGGAAGTCTGGCAAGCCCTGAAATTACAGGGGAGATGAACTTTCACGAAGCCGGGTTCAGGGTTACCCAGCTGAATGCAACCTATCTTCTGAAAGAGGAACAGATCAGGTTTGACCAGCATCGTGTCACATTCCCGAATTTCATAATCCGTGATTATGCCGGAAGGACGGCAACTATTGACGGAAACGTGAATATTGAAGATTTCGATAATCTCATATTGAATCTTGATTTCAACACAGGCAACTTTATGCTGATGGATCTGCCCCGCAGGCGGGGTGAGATGTACTATGGAACAATACTGATAGACAGCGATCTCAGGATAAGAGGAGGCCACCTTAATCCCTCGGTATCAGGCACATTGAGATTAAGGGAAGGGTCAGACTTCACCTTCATTGTACCTCAGACAACACCCGAGGCAATTGGAGGAGAAGGAGTGGTAGAGTTCATTCCGCCGCAGGAAGAGGAATTCTTCAGGAGAGTGGTTGAAAGAGAAGAGGCCGATGAGCTCCGTTCCTCCCTGGAGGTAATGACGGTGGCTCTTAATGTGGAGCTGGACAGGGAAACCCAGCTCAGTGTCATTATAGATGAAATTGCCGGCGACTATCTGGAGCTACAGGGAGGAGGGGTATTGTCTTTCGACATTGATCCCGGGGGAGCAATAAACCTGACGGGAAGGTATGAGATTGTGGAAGGCGAATACATGCTTTCATTTCATGAGGTGGCAAGAAGGAGGTTCGGTATCCGGGAAGGGAGCAGCATAGTTTTCACGGGAGACCCCCTGGATGCAGAGCTTGATATAACGGCAGTCTACACTGTAAGAACCAGTCCCGAGCAGCTTATGAGGCCTGTCGGAGGGGGTAATATTAGTGACGGAGGAGTGCGGCGTCAGCTCCCCTTTATGGTTTATCTTAACCTGGAAGGAGAACTTATGGCTCCCAACATCAGTTTTGGACTGGATATGCCGCCGGAGCACCAGGATGCGTTTGAAGGATCGCTGATGGCAAGAATTAATGCAATTAACGAGGATGAATCAGAACGAAACAAACAGGTTTTTGCCCTGCTTATACTGGGATCTTTTATCCATGAAAGCCCTTTCGCTACGGGAGATGGACCGGGAATAGCCACCACCGCCAGGTCATCTGCCAGCCAGATCCTTTCCCAGCAGCTTAACAGGTTGTCTGACCGCTATGTCAGGGGAGTAGATATAAGCTTTGAGCTTGAATCGTATGAAGTTAACAGGGATGATGCAGCTGTGGGAAGGACCGAGCTGCAGGTTGAAGTTTCCAGAAGATTCTTTGACGACAGGATCAGGGTTATGGTAGCCGGAAATGTGGAGCTGGAAGATGATACCCACCGCGAAACCAGTCCCGGAGACATAGCAGGTGATTTTACCCTGGAATATCTTCTCACGCCTGCCGGTGACCTGCTGCTCAGGGGATTCAGAAGAAAGGAATATGGTGATATAATTGATGGAGAATTAACTACAACCGGGCTGTCGGTGGTTTTTTCAAAAAGTTTCACCAGGTTCAGGGATTTATTCAGAAGAGAAGATGAAACGGCAGTGCCTTTCCCTGAAGAAGCCGGGGTACTCCAGAATGAATCAATTGATTAACAACAATATTAATACTTTTACAAGCAATTATTGATGCCAGGCCTATCCACCATATATAATTCCTTCGTTTTCAGAAATAATTCATACGGGATTAATCTTGTCATCATAATCCTGGTCATGAATTTTTTCTCCTCGTGTACGGGACTGAGACAACTTGAAGAAGATCAGAGGCTCTATACCGGGAGCCGGATAAACATCGAGCCGGCTGGAGAATCCCTGCCGAATAAAAAAGAGGTGGAGTCGGAATTGAGGGCTGTACTCAGGCCTGAACCCAATTCAAAAATCCTGGTGCCCAGACCTCGCCTGTGGATACACAATGTAATGGGAGAAACAGGTGAAAGTGGACTGGATCACTGGATACAATCCAGTTTCGGAAGGCCTCCGGTATTGTTTGAAGATGTGGATACCGAGCGGAATGCCAGACTAATGATAAACCGTTTGTTCAATATGGGTTACTTTGATGCCTCGGTCGATTACCAGGTAAAAGAGCAGCCCCGAAGAGCTTCTGTTGAT
>PWPZ01000061.1 GCA_003556985.1 Bacteroidota bacterium | reverse complement strand
TGAATCTCTTTGCACAACAGTCCGCTAACTGAAAATTCGCAAAATTTTTGTATCTTGGCATGCATTTTAAAAATCAGGTTCACATGCATAAGGTAGATGTACTTCTAGGCCTTCAATGGGGAGACGAAGGTAAAGGTAAAATTGTTGATGTGCTTACTCCCGGATACGATGTAATTGCCCGGTTTCAGGGTGGCCCCAATGCCGGTCATTCATTGGAATTCAACCGGATCAAGCATGTACTGCACACTATCCCTTCCGGTATATTTCACAGTGACAAAATAAACCTTATAGGTAACGGAGTTGTAATTGACCCCGTAATTTTTTCCAGGGAAACAGAAGCTCTGGAAGAGCTTGATATTAAACCTCGTGAAACCATTTACATCTCAAAAAAGGCACACCTGATTCTTCCCTCCCACCGAATACTGGATGCAGCATCAGAAGTATCCAAAGGTGACACCAAAATAGGATCAACCCTTAAGGGGATCGGCCCTACCTACATGGATAAAACCGGTCGTAACGGCTTGAGAGTAGGCGATACGGTACAGCCCGGTTTTCTTGAGAAATACAACTTTCTCAAGAATAAACACAGGGAAATCCTGAAACAATATGAATATCATGACGACCCCGAAAATTACGAAGAAGAATGGTTTGCAGGCATTGAGAAGATCAAATCATACAAGCTTATTGACAGTGAACTTTTTATCAACAACCTTATAAAAGAAAACAAAACAGTTCTTGCCGAGGGTGCCCAGGGAACCTTGCTTGATATAGATTTCGGCTCCTATCCCTTTGTCACCTCTTCAAACACCATATGCGCCGGAGCCTGTACGGGACTGGGTATCGCTCCGACAGTTGTCGGGGAAGTACTGGGGATTTTCAAAGCTTATTGCACACGGGTAGGCGGCGGACCTTTTCCCACTGAGTTGACAGACGAAACAGGGGCAAGATTGCGCAAACAGGGAAATGAATTCGGATCAACAACAGGAAGACCAAGGCGTTGCGGATGGCTGGACCTGCCGGCACTGAAATATTCAATAATGATAAACGGGGTTAGCCGGCTTATCATAACAAAGGCAGATGTTCTCACCGGTTTCGATACCCTTAAAATATGCACGGGGTACATGTCGGGAGGGGAACTACTGGAATCGCTACCCTTCGACACTACACAGCCTCTGGAGCCTGTGTACAGCGAAATGAAGGGATGGAATACCGATATTTCCAGAATCACAAGATACAGTGACCTGCCGAAAGAGTTCACCGATTATACAGGTTACATAGAAAAGGAAACCGGGGTGCCCATAACAATGATTTCGGTTGGACCTGACCGTACTGCTACCGTTTTTCCACCGGCGGAACGATAACTCTTTTTGACTGACCGTACTTTTGCTATTTTCCGCCGCCGGCAAAAAAGCCTTACAAACACTCCATTATAACATACTGTTATTGTTGCCTGTTAAACATTTGCAGTTAAATCAGCCAGTTGAACAAGACACCGGCAACATCATGAAACTGCCGGTCTAACCGGAGACGGCTTTATCATCCTTTCCGGTTTTATGGTCTTCCTGTTTACCTGTTTTGCCGGCAAATTAAAATAAATCACTCAATTTTATTAGGCTCTTCCAGTCCATAACCGGATGTTTTATCTTCTTTTTTCAGCAGCCATGAAAAAAGCAACCCCGCAATACCAAGCAACGCCAGCATAGCAAGGGCATAAGTGTAATCATAAAATACAATCTCTCCTGCGGCGACAGCTTCGGCAACACCTGGATTGGTATTATCAAGAACAAGCCCGATAAGCCATGGAAATAACATTAAACCGATAGCCTGGAAGGTAAACATGGCTCCATAGGCAGTACCGATACGGTTGGTGGCAACTATTTTGGTAACCGCCGGCCACATGGCGGCAGGTACTAGAGAAAAAGCTATTCCAAGAATAAACATCGGCAAATAGGGGGTAATGTTTGTAAAGGCAAACGTCAGATGAACGATCACCAGCAATACACTTCCATAAACCATCAATGATGCCGACCTTCCCCTGTAATCGCAAAACCAGGCAAACAAGGGGGTGAAAACAAGAGTGCCAAAAGGCAGGATAGACGATATATCTCCTGCCAGAGTGGGGTCAACGCCATATTTGTTTATCATAAGATCAGGCGCATATTTCATAAAGGGAAATACCGCCGAATAGAATAAAACACAAAGCAGGGAAATATAAATGAAGCTCCTGTTCACAAGCAGTTTGCCGAGATCGGACATCCGGAATTCCTCCGTAGGATCTGTCTCCATCCTCGCCTTTGCCCTGCGGTCAAACCTGACATCCCATATTGTGTAAACCAGAAAGGCAAGCAATCCTATACCAAGAAGCAGTGCACCAAACCAGATGGGCATGGTCCAGTTATCCCAGAGTGGTGTAGTCTCCGATCCCTCAACAATCAGGCGGGGAGAAATGACCATGGCCGCACCCATACCCAGCCGGGCAATAGCAACATTCATGCCAAGGGCGAGGGCAATCTCCTTACCCTTGAACCATTTTACAATTACCTTTGAGATCACAACAATGCTTGTTTCTGCACCCAATCCAAACAGAAAAAAGCCAAGTGAGGTAACTTTCAGGGCAGGTGAATACCGGGTAAGAAATGAGTCCATAAAGTCGTATCCCCATCCGCCTTCATTGAAATAGGGAGTAGCACCATAGGCGGTCACGACTGCACCAAGAAACTGAATAAATATGAATACGAAACCAGTAATCCGGATTCCTATCCTGTCAAGAATAATTCCGCCGACAACCGCCATGAAAAGAAAAACATTGGGAATGGAATAGGCTGCCTGAAAAAAACCGTAATCAGATGAGCTGAATCCAAGCTCACGCTCCATAAGAAACTTCAGGGGTGAGAGAGCATCATAAAAATAGTAATTGGTTGCCATGGTAAAACTTACCAGCAACATTATTCCCCATCGCAGGGGTGCAGAATCATTCAATGCGTTTTTAAAATCGTTCATAAGTTAATATTGGATTTGGATGCAAATAAATTACGGGTGAAAGAAGACAAATTCAGGTTTCAGAGAAACATTTTCAATTTTCTATATAAAGCCAGGCATCATCGTGCTCACCCCTGTTTCTCATGGATCGCAATTCACTCAGGGCAGAGGCATGGCTATCGAACGATTTGATGATTACCATGTGAAGATTATTTTCGTCAGTAAGGATCCTGGAATCGTAACCCAGGTTACGCAAATTATTGTTGAAATCTCTGGCATAAGCAGCGGTTTTGAAAGCACCGGCAATCAAATGATAACGACCACCGCTGTTAACCGGGTCAGTCTCTTCCCGGGTTTTATGTACACTGTCGGCTGCGGCAGCTTCTGCAAGTTCCCGACGTGCTTCTGCAAGTTTCCGGCGCGTTTCTGCAAGTTGCCATTCCAGAATCTCGGTGCGTCGGATACTGTCCTGGCGCAGACGATAGACTTCAAGTGTATCAACACTTTCTCCAAAAGGATTGATTTTATTGATATAGTCACATCCTCCTGAAAGAAGGGCAGCTACTAAAATAAATAGTGTATGTTTGCGCATGATTTTGGGTTTAATCAAAAGTAGAGCAAAAGTGAAAGATGCAAAAATAGGAAATTTTTTAAAGTACCCGTTTTTATTTCAATTACCCCAATCTTATTTGACTATCCGGGCAAAATATTATATTTGTTTCGTTAAACAGAACCCGCGATACTGAACCTGAACAAGCATCAAATTAAAAGTTTATGCAGACAATTATAGAATTATTTGAAGAAAGTGTTAGCAAATTTGGCAGCAATCCTCTGATGCTTGAAAAAAAACATCAGAAATACGAAAGCACAAGTTATAATGAGATACGTCAGGCAGTCTTTGAATTCAGTGCCGGACTAATGAGCCTCGGTATTAAAAAGGGTGATCGGATTGCACTACTGTCGGAAGGAAGAAATGACTGGGTTATATCCGAACTTGCCGTGCTTTATGCCGGCGCAATCAACATTCCGTTGTCGGTGAAACTGGGCGACGCCTCTGAAATCCGGTTTCGGCTTGCCCACTCAGGCTCCAGGATAATTATCATTTCGGGAGGCCATGCCCATAAAATAAATGACCTTAAGCATGAACTTCCGAATCTGGAAAAGGTTATCCTTCTTGATAAAACCGGAGACCTGGATTCCATGGATATCCTTTATGAAACCGTCAGGCAAAAAGGCAGAGACTTTTTGGAAAAGGAACCGGACAAATTCAATGAGCGCTGGAGCAGTATTAAAGGCGATGACCCTGCCAACATTTGCTATACCTCGGGCACCACAGCCGATCCAAAGGGTATTATCCTCTCCCATCGCAACTATACCGCAAACGTTGAACAGGCAAGGAGCCTTATGGATGTTCCAGAATGGTATACCACATTGCTGATTCTTCCCTGGGATCATGCCTTTGCACATACAGCAGGCATATACACCCTGATAGGCAGCGGTGCAAGCATGGCCTCCATACAGGTGGGCAGCACCCCCATCGAAACACTTAAAAACATCCCCGGGAACATAAAGGAAGTAAAGCCGGTTTTCCTGCTGAGTGTACCCGCACTTGCCAAGAATTTCAGAAAAAATATTGAGGGTGGAGTAAGACAAAAGGGGCCGGCAGTAAAAAAGCTTTTTGACATCGGGCTAAGAATTGCATATGCCTATAACGGTACCGGATGGAATAAGGGACGGGGATTCAGAATACTGCTTAAGCCTTTTGTTAAAATATTCGATGGGGTAGTATTTAAAAAGGTCAGGGAAAATTTTGGCGGCCGACTAAAGTTTTTTATCGGAGGAGGTGCCCTGCTTGACATTGAACTCCAGAGGTTCTTCTATGCATTGGGTATTCCGATGTTCCAGGGATACGGACTGTCGGAAGCATCACCTATTATTTCCTCCAATTCCGAATCCAAACATAAGCTTGGTTCGTCCGGATACCTGGTAAGCAATCTGGAACTTAAAATATGTGATGAGAAAAAAAATGAACTGCCCACCGGAGAAAAAGGAGAAATTGTGGTCAGGGGGGAAAATGTGATGAAAGGCTACTGGAATAACAAAGAAGCAACCGAATCTACCATAATTGACGGCTGGCTTTATACCGGCGATATGGGATACATGGACAAAGACGGATTTCTTTATGTGCTGGGAAGGTTTAAAAGTCTTTTGATCTCCGACGACGGTGAGAAATACAGTCCGGAAGGCATTGAAGAAGCCTTTACGGGTCAGTCACGGTTCATAGATCAATGCATGCTTTACAATAATCAGAATCCTTATACGGTTGCTCTGGTTGTACCAAATAAGGAAGCATTGAAAAACTGGCTCAAAGAAAAAAATTTAAGGCCGGATACAAGGGCCGGGCAGGAAGCAGCCTTAAAATTGATTGAAAATGAACTACATGAATACAGAATAGGAAGAAAATACGAAAAGATGTTCCCCCAGCGCTGGCTGCCGGCATCGATAGGAGTACTGGATGAAGGGTTTACAGAGAGCAATAATCTGCTTAACAGCACCTTAAAAATAGTAAGGGGCAGGATCACCGAAAAATATCATGACCGGATAAACTATCTTTACACCACGGAATCAAAAGACATCTGCAATCCCGGAAATCTGGAGGCTATTGATTCGCTGATGACAGGGGAAAGGAAATAGTTAATTATTATAATTCCAATAACGATTATTTAACTTCAGCATATAATAGCAGCAGAAGGTTTCCGTTTAATTTATTACTATCCGGAAAGACCGGAAGTATCGTTGTAATTTACATGCCAGTTTTTACAGATAAGTGAATCGTCCATTTGCCAGGTCACACCAAACGAAATGAAAGTCACATCTGAAGATTATCGCCCAAAGAATAATATACTTCATGTGAGTTCGACCAAAGGTCAATAAAGCATGGGGGGTTCCATGGGATTGAGGGAGATCCATGGGTTATAAATACGGAATTTCAATTACCTGCAAGATGTAACACATTGATTATTAATTTTATTAACATACTTTATTTACTGATGAATGATTTTTTTAAATTCCTGAAGAGCCGAACATTCTGGAAACATCTCTCCATTATTGCCGCAACAGCCCTTTTTTTAATTCTCGCTGTATCTGTGGGACTGAAGTTATATACAAACCATGGCAAGTCTTATGCAGTGCCCGATTTACGCGGACTAACGGTTGAAGAGGCCGAAATGGTGATCAGGGCCCGGAAGCTCGATTGCAAAGTTGCCGATTCGGTATATATAAGTCAGGAAGGAAGAGGGAGGGTTATTGATCAGAATCCGGCGCCAAATTTCAGGGTCAAGGAAAACCGCACCGTTTTCCTTACTATAAATGCAATATCCCCTGAAAGAATCCCCATGCCCGATGTCACAGGTGTTTCATTGCGACAGGCAAGAGCAATTATTGAAACTCACGGTTTTACAACAGGCAAACTGATATATGTTCCCGATATCGCCGTAAACAATGTTCTCAGGCAGCAATATCAGGGGGAAGAGGTAAAGCCGGGTGAGCTGGTAATCAGGGGAGAAAGCATTGATCTTGTTCTTGGAGAGGGCCTGAGCACCAGAACTACCCATGTGCCTGATCTTATGCATGTTAATCAGTCAGATGCCAGAAACAAAATATTGGAGTCGTCGCTAAACATCGGCGCTACTCTTTATGACCAGTCAATAGAAACCAGCGATGACTCGCTTAATGCATTTGTATGGAGGCAAAGACCTGAATATATTGAGAACCTTCAAATTCCGCTCGGTTCGGAAATAGATATCTGGCTTTCGGTCGATTCTACATTGCTTCCTGTGCCCGATACAACCTATTTAGACGAAAGCTTTATGTATATGCCCGAATCTGATGATTAAGCTGTTAAAATATCTTGCCCTTCCGGCATTTTTTCTCATTTACGGTTTATTTTCTGCATTTTCACAGGAAATCCTTACAGGTATTGAGATCAACCAGCCGGTCAGGGACCGGCATCTTGATCCTGGCCCTGCCACATTAAAATCGCTTGACGCAGGGATGCTGGAGCTGCCGTTTTTTGATGATTTTTCACAGTCGGACGTTTATCCCGACCAGGGAAAATGGTCGGACAAATACGTATTTGTAAATAACGATTATCCTGTAAATCCGGTTTCCATAGGAGTCGCCACCTTTGATGCAATAGATCATACAGGCGCCCTCTACAGCCATGCCTCAACATGGCCATTTGTTGCAGATAGCCTTACCTCCCTTCCCATAAATCTGGATTACCTTCCCGAAGACAGCATTTACCTTAGTTTTTTTTATCAGCCCCAGGGCAAGGGAGATATGCCCCAGTCACATGATTCGCTCAGACTTGAATTTTATTCACCCGAAAATGACGAGTGGAACAATGTGTGGTCAGTCCCGGGCAACAGCCTGCATGACTTCAGGCTGGTTATGATTCCTGTAACAGCGCCGGAATACCTCCGGGAAGGCTTCCGTATCCGGTTCAGCAATATTGCAAGCCTGGCAGATAACCATATTAATCCCGGAGCTATGGGCAATGGTGATCACTGGAATATTGATTATATATATCTTAACAGAGACAGGACTTTTTCCGATACGGTATTCCGGGATGTTGCTTTTGTGAGGCCGCTGGAATCGCTTCTGAATAATTATGAATCCATGCCATGGAACCAGTTTCAGCAGGGACGGGTGGCAGAAATGGCATCTGTGATTCCGGTAACCTACCGCAACAATGATAATGTGACAAGAAACATACGGAGGCAATTTTCCATTTTCAATGTACAGGAAAACCGGCCGGTGCACAGTTTTTCCGGAGGCACTGCGAATATAGGGGCTTCTTCAATCCAGGAATTCAATGCCGATCTGGCTTATTCATTTAGTGGCTCCGGCAGCCATTATCAGGATTTCAGGATAAAGGCGTGGATTGAAACGGATTACTTTGACTTTAAAGGAAACGATACGGTAACCTACCTCCAGTCTTTCGGCGATTATTTTGCCCTTGATGACGGAACGGCCGAGAAAGGATACGGACTTTCAGGCGGAGGAACGGAAAATGCACGGCTGGCATACAAATTCAATGCATATACTCCCGACAGCCTGCAGGCAGTCAACATATATTTCAATCAGTCGCTTAATAATGCATCCCGGCAGTATTTTCATCTTGCAATCTGGGATGACAATAATGGCAAGCCGGGCAACCGGATATATTCACTTGAAGGAGTCAGGCCGATGTACGGGGAAACACTTAATAGCTTCCATACCTATCATCTGGATCATGCTGTTCCTGTTTCCGGGGTATTCTATGTGGGAATCATCCAGACTTCCACCGATTTTTTAAATATAGGATGGGATGTCAACAGGGACAACAGTCACCGGATATTTTACAATATTCACGGGGACTGGAAGAATACTTCCTTTGAGGGCTCGCTAATGATACGTCCCGTAATGGGTAGTTCGCCGGTCACATCGGTAACTGATAACCTTTTGGACAAACCGTCGGTCAGGGTATATCCCAACCCGGCGGCCAGGGTACTCTACATCGATGCGGGACCGGGACTGGACCGGAATATGGTAAGATATAAATTATACAACCGCGTTGGCCAAATGGTTTACCAGGGAACCGGTCATGATCGCAGTATTGATCTTTCCTCTTTTCTGCCGGGTATTTATTTTTTGCGTGTTGAATCCGGATCTGCCGTACTGGAAACCAAAAAGATCATGATCACCAAATAAGAAGAACAGTTATGGCAGAAAATCAGCATGGCG
>PWPZ01000025.1 GCA_003556985.1 Bacteroidota bacterium | reverse complement strand
CGTAACACCGTTCTGTTCATTTCCGTCATTCTCTCTGGAGGAAGTAAAATACACGATTGTATGATCGCCGCTGGCAAAAGCAGGAGAAAAATCGCTTAGCCTGGAGTTGATGAAACCTGCCTCCTCTATCTCGTACGAGGTGGGATTTTCAATCCAGTTCAAAGCAAGTTCGGCCGATTTTATCCCTGTTTCACCGCGGGGATCGTCAGGAACAAGCTCCCGGTAAATTTCGTATTGTTCTATGGCCTCTTCATACTTCTCACTCATCTTAAGGGCTTCCGCATAATACCAGTAAACCTCGGGGTCATCATGATTGCGGGTAACTGTTCTGCGAAACCATGCTTCCGCCTGACGGGTATCGGAAACCTTCATATAGCATCTGGCAATAATGAAGGTTAATTCAGTACGCATATCCCGGTCCTTCACCCTGGAATAAGCATTCCTGTAAAGGTCAATGGCCTCATAGTATTCCCCGGCATCATAGGCCTGCTCGGCTTTGGCCAAACGGCGGGATTGGGAGTATGTGTCTGAAAACATAAATAAACCGGCAATAATAATTGCAAGGTGGATACAGCTCCTCATCTCAGTAGTATATTATAATTCCTTTGTAAAAGTAGAAATTTCTGATTCAAAAAAACCATATGCCATAAATATCAGAATTACAGACCTTCTCCTTTGGCAAAAATTCAGTATTACGGGAACTTCGGAATATATTATAATAACAAAACCGGGGCTAATAATATTGCCCCGGTTTTCCCAAACACAAGAAAAAAAACCATCAACCTTATATCTGAAACTATCTTATGAAAAGCAATTCACGGTACTTGGGAAGCGGCCACATCTCATCATCAACAATCATTTCAAGATGATCGATCTGGTAACGTATTTCATTCAAATAAGGTTTTACCTTTTTGGAATAGACTTTTGCCTTTTTATCGATATCTTCAATTACATTTGCCTTCCTTCTTTCATCTATCATGTTGTTAACCTTGATATTGACCATTGCCGCACGACTGGATATCTCTTTGATGGTTGCCATCTGTGTAGATGAAAGCTTTTCATAATCACCGTCACTGAAAAGCTCTTTCAACCCTTTCACATTTTCAATAAGTATATTCTGATACCGGTACACGGTCGGGAGAATGTGGTTCACGGCCAGATCACCAAGCACCCGGGATTCAATCTGCAGCTTCTTATTGTATTTTTCAATTTCGATCTCAAGCCTGGCCTCAAGTTCCCGCTCAGTAAACACGTTCAATTCGGAATAAAGCTTTTTTGCCTCAGGAGTAACGATTGCCGATAATGCCTCCAGGACATCATTTATGTTTGTCAGTCCCCGTTTCTCAGCTTCTTTCGCCCATTCTTCCGAATAGTTGTTTCCGTCAAATCTTATTTTTTTTGAGGCAAGAGTGAATTTTTTAATTACCTGGAATATAGCTTCGTCCTTCTTGACGCCACTTTCTATAAGCTGATCCACCTCCTTTTTAAACTCCCTGAATTGCCTTGCAACAATAGTATTCAGAGCTATCATGGGAGAGGATACATTGGCTGCCGATCCCACAGCCCTGAATTCAAAACGATTACCGGTAAAAGCAAAGGGAGAAGTACGGTTTCTGTCGGTATTATCGGGCAGTATTTCAGGAATTTTTCCTACATCAAGCTTAAGTTCTGTTTTTTCATCGGGACTCATCTTTTTACCCGACACCCTTGATTCTATTTCATTAAGTATCCTGCCAATCTCT
Source organism: Bacteroidota bacterium (assembly GCA_003556985.1). Lineage (GTDB taxonomy): Bacteria > Bacteroidota > Bacteroidia > Bacteroidales > PUMT01 > PXAP01. Next base: position 27,211 of record PWPZ01000025.1, on the reverse strand, counting down.
TCACCCAGAAAAACCGACATGATGGCTGGCGGGGCTTCCGAAGCTCCCAGCCGGTGTTCGTTACCCAGCGACACAATGCTCGCCCTCAACAAATCCTGATATTCATATACTCCCTTTATTACCGATACCAGTGAAGCAAGGAACAGCATGTTGGTCTTGGGAGTTTTGCCGGGAGAAAACAGATTTACACCTGTATTTGTAATCAGTGACCAGTTGCAGTGTTTACCGGAACCATTAATATCCTTGTAGGGTTTTTCATGGAAAATAACTTTGAAATTATGCTTTTTGGCAACTCTTTTCATAATCGTCATAAGCAGCTGGTTATGATCAACGGCCAGGTTTACCTCCTCAAACACCGGCGCACATTCATACTGGTTGGGAGCCACTTCGTTATGACGGGTCTTTACCGGTATACCCAGTTTATAAGCCTCTATTTCAAAATCCTGCATAAAAGCAGCAACCCTCATTGGTATATAGCCAAAATAATGGTCGGCAAGCTGCTGGTCTTTGGCGGCAGAATGCCCCATAAGCGTGCGGTCGGTCAGTTTCAGATCCGGCCGGGCATTGAACAGTGCATCGTCAACCAGAAAATATTCCTGCTCACAACCCAGTCCAACATTCACCCTGGTAACACTCTTGTCAAAATAATTGCACAAATCAACCGCAGCTTTATCAACCGCCTCAATTGATTTTAACAGAGGAGTTTTGTAATCAAGCGAATCCCCCTTGAAGGAAACATAAACTGATGGGATACACAAGGTAGATCCCATAACAAAGGCCGGTGATGAAGGATCCCATGCTGTGTATCCACGAGCCTCGAAGGTGTTTCTCATGCCCCCGCTGGGTAAACTTGAGGCATCGGGCTCCTGCTGTACAAGTTTGGTGCCGTCAAAATTCTCAATTACATATGCATCGGAGGCAGGCTCAAAAAAGGCATCATGTTTTTCCGCGGTTGATCCTGTGAGTGGATGGAACCAGTGAGTATAATGAGTCACTCCCTTGTCCAGGGCCCATGCTTTCATACCCGAAGAAATCTGGTTTGCAATCCTGCGATCGATTTTAGAGCCTTTGTTGATTGCCTCCATAACATTGTCAAACGCCTCCTGTGATAAATATTCCTGCATTCTCTGTTTGTTGAATACATTTGTTGCGTAATATTCGGATGTTTTGGCAGAAGGAGATTTTATCTCCAGTGGATGGCGGGAAACAGCTTTTTCCAGCGCATTAAAGCGAAGTGTACCCATAATCAAATAATTTTTTATTATTAAAAGGGAGTGAATTATGACACAAATATATATTTTTTGTTTATTACCCCCAAATTTTTGTGCATATAATTAACTATTTTGTTATTTATTTCAACCACACCCCCTTATTTTTGGCATACCCAACTGCTTATTACTTGTTTTATTTAGTTTGGCTTGAAAACTCGCGTCCTTAAAATCGCGGTGATGTTTTGGAGGGGCTTTTCCAAAAAGGCATGTGTGATAAAAGATATGGCTATTGCGAATTAAAAAACCGGTCCCTTAAAGGTAACCGGTTTCGAAAGCTGGCTTAAACAGTCATTACATGCAGTCTTTACATGCCTGAACTATTCCATCTCTTTTGAATAATAATCGTAAAACAGCGGTATAGTCTCAATTCCCTTGTAAAAATTCCACAAGGGATAATTCTCGTTGGGTGAATGGATAGCATCGCTTTCCAGTCCGAATCCCATTAATATTGATTTGACACCAAGGACTTTTTCAAAAAGGGAAATAATGGGTATACTTCCACCGCTTCGGAAAGGTACGGGCTTTTTACCAAAGGTATCTTCGTATGCCTTGCTTGCAGCCCGGTAGGCGGAGTGATCTACCGGAGAAACATACCCTTCTCCGCCATGGAGCACACGTACATCAACCCTGACACCGGGGGGCGCTATTGATTTAAAATGACTGATAAACAACTCATCTATCTTTTTGGAATTCTGATCCGGAACAAGCCTCATCGATATTTTGGCAAACGCTTTGGACGGAAGTATGGTTTTCGCTCCTTCACCGGTGTATCCTCCCCATATGCCGTTTACATCGAGTGAGGGACGTATACCTGTACGCTCCATGGTTGAATAACCGGCTTCCCCGCCCAGCTCATCAACATCTATTTCCTTCTTGTACTTCTCTATATCGAAGGGTGCCTTGCCCATTGCCTGGCGTTCTTCCTGACTTACCCCGACAACATCATCATAAAAACCAGAAATGGTGATCCTGTTGTTTTCATCGGTGAGAGAGGCTATCATTTTGGCAAGCACATTAACCGGATTAACCACGGCACCACCATACAATCCGGAATGAAGATCCCGGTTGGGCCCTGTAACTTCAACCTCAACATAACTTAGTCCGCGCAACCCGGTGGTTATCGAAGGCACATCCCGGCCAATCATGCTTGTATCGGAAACGAGTATTACATCACATTTAAGCTTTCCGGCATTTTCTTCGCAGAACTTGCCCAGGCTGGGAGAACCAATTTCTTCCTCCCCCTCAATCATGAATTTTACGTTACAGGGAAGGGAACCGTTTTTCACCATAAATTCAAAGGCTTTTACATGCATGAATAATTGCCCCTTATCATCATCTGCTCCCCTGCCCCATATCCTCTCATCCCTTATCTCGGGTTCAAAAGGGGGAGATTTCCAAAGTTCTACAGGTTCGACCGGCTGAACATCATAATGGCCGTATACCATAACAACAGGCAAGGAGGGGTCAATGATCTTTTCAGCGTAAACCACCGGATGACCGTCGGTTGGCAATATTTCGGCCGTCTTTGCACCTGCGTCCAGAAGAGATTTTTTTATATATTCGGCCGCCTTGTGCATATCCGCCTTATGCTCGTTTTTGGAGCTGACCGAAGGGATGCGCAAAAGACCAAACAATTCTTCAACAAACCGGCCTTTATTTTCCTCAATAAAATTATTTAACTTTTCCATAATTCCAGATTTTATAGTTTGGAGCCGGGTTATTGTTCATCTCCGGCAAAAGATTCTGCGGCTATTTCAAGCTGGTGATAAAACTCCTTGCCAAACCTCCTGTTAACGGATTCCCGGCAAAACTCATAAACCGCCACGTCAAGTTTTTCTCCGTTTGCTATTGCAGGCTTGCAGACCGGCCAGCGATCATAGTTTACTGCCGTGAAATTTTCATACTCCTTAATCCTTATGGGATATAGATGACAGGAAACAGGCTTTCGAAATGATATTTTTCCTTCAAACCATGCTTTTTCAATTGCACAGCGGGCAATGCCGTTTTCAAAAACCGCATAAACACATTCCTTCTCATTCAAAAGGGGGGTAACCGGTTCGCCATCACTCTCATCAATAACATGGGTTCCCTGCACGTCGACACTTCTTACCGATTCCGGGCGAAGATAAGGTATAACGGCAGGCAGTATCTCTTTTAAAACGGGTAGTTCCTCAGGCAGAAGGGGCGCACCGGCATCTCCCTGCACACAGCATGCTCCATGACATTTGTCAAGATCACACACAAACTTCTCTTCCAGAACCGCCAGTCCGACAACCTTTTCATCTATCTGCAGCATATTACTACTCATTTAACCAGAATTTTACCGGTCATTTCTTCCGGCGGGGCAATACCCATTATATGAAGAAGTGTGGGGGCGACATCGGCAAGTATCCCTTCTTCGATTTTACTGTGATCGCCGGAAACCAGAACACACGGTACCGGGTTAAGTGAATGGGCGGTATTAATAGATTCATCAGGATTAAGAACATAATCGGCATTGCCGTGATCGGCAATGATCAGTGCAGCATATCCATTTCTGCCGGCAGCCTCAACTACTTCCCCCAGACAAATGTCCACCGCCTCAACAGCTTTCCGGATAGCCTCATAATCACCCGTATGGCCAACCATATCGCAATTTGCAAAATTAAGGCAGATAAAATCAACGCTTTTCTGATCCATTTCAGCCACTACTGCATCCTTCACCTCATAGGCACTCATTTCCGGCTTCAAATCATATGTTGCAACCTTTGGAGAAGGTATCATTATCCGGTTCTCATTTTCAAACGGCATTTCCCGTCCTCCTGAAAAAAAGAAGGTTACATGGCCGTATTTTTCAGTTTCTGCTATTCTCAACTGCTTTTTACCTGCCTTTGCAACAAGGTCCCCCATTGTATTCTCGAGGTTATCTTTATCGAACATGATCCTGACACCCCTGAAAGAATCGTCATAGCGGGTCATTGTGACATAATGCAGGGGAATGGTATTCATATTATATTCAGGGAAATCCTTTTGTGTCAGGGCAACGGTGATCTGCCTCAGCCGGTCGGTCCGGAAATTAAAGCATATTACCACATCTCCCTCTTTTATGGTTCCTGCCGGCTCACCGTCCTGGCCGACCATAACAACAGGCTTAATAAACTCATCGGTAACACCTTCTTCATATGAATCATTGATTGCCTTAAGTATATCAGTGGTTTTACGGCCCCGCCCCTTCACCATCAAATCATATGCCTCCTTTATTCTTTCCCAGCGCTTATCCCTGTCCATGGCATAATATCGTCCTACCAGAGAGGCGATCTTTCCATTGGATTTTTCAAGATGGCTGATCAGTTTTTCAATAAATCCGTAACCACTTTTGGGATCGGTATCCCGGCCGTCGGTAAAGGCATGGATAAATACATCCTTTAATCCGTACTCTTTGGTAATATCACATAGTTTATAAAGATGTTTTTCGGAAGAATGCACGCCTCCGTCGCTTACCAGTCCGAGAAAATGAACGGCCTTCCCGTTCTCACTGGCATAGTTCATGGCTTCTTTCATGACCGGATTTTCCGAAATGGAATTGTCTTCAATTGCAAGGTTTATCTTTACCAGATCCTGATAAACTATTCTCCCGGCGCCGATATTAAGGTGTCCGACTTCTGAATTCCCCATTTGTCCATCGGGCAACCCTACATGCTCACCGGCTGCCATAAGCCGGGAGCTGGGATATTCTTCCGTTAGCCGGTCCATTACCGGGGTATGGGAATTAAAAATCAGGTCGGCTTTTGATTTGTCGCCTATTCCCCACCCGTCAAGTATTATAAGTATTGTTTTTTTATCTTCCATAGTTTTTTTATTGCTTTTTTATCCTATTATAAAACACTTTGCAAAATTATTCTTTTTTGCGGAGAGAAAAAATGAGGCATTCAAAATAATATGGACCGGGAGGCAGAAATTGCCGGCATGTTTTTATAACTTAGCATCTGGCATCAGCAAGAATCCAAATAATTCATCAATGACATTGACTCCCGAAGAAGTAAGAAATTCCGGCAACTATTCGCTTATAAAGGAACTCGGCCATGATCAGATAGTCGAGTTTGTAATGGCCCAGATGAAACTGTTAAGATGGCCGGTAGCTTTTTTTTACGGATTCAACATCGTGCTGTTTGCCTTAATAGTGCTCTTTACTGCGGGCAATATATTCCATTCCTGGATTTCATGGGGACAGTACTGGATGTACCTGGGCATTGGAATTGTTGCAGGTATGATTGTTGTGATCCCTTTTCACGAAATGGTTCATGGTCTTGCCTATAAGCTTACAGGAGCTCCCAGGGTAAAGTTCGGTGCCGATATGAGGCAAATGTTGTTTTATGCCAGTGCACCCGGATTTGTGGCAGGCAAATATGATTTTTACGTGGTGGCCTTCTCTCCCTTCGTTTTAATAAATCTTCTGTTCCTTGCAGGCATTGTTTTTGGCTCTACCGGGGTTCAGTGGGCAGCCCTTGTTGCTATTTTCATGCACAGCACCATGTGCATTGGTGATTTTGCGATGGTGAATTATTTCGCTTCCCTTCCGGGAAAAGAAGTTTACACCTATGATGACAAAACTGAAAAACGAAGCTATTTTTTTGTGAAAAGCTGATTTACCGGATGCATTCTCATTCCAATTCATCATTAATTCAAGCGGCAATACAACGCCCCTGATAATTTGTCAGGAAATTGTTATGCAATTGTTATGCGAAAAGCACGAAATCCCTGAAATCCATTTCTGCCAGACCCCCTGAAACCCTTGACCCATAAAGCAAAATGCAGGAGGCCTGTTAAAGACATCCTGCATTATGTGGTGCCACCTGGAATTGAACCAGGGACACACGGATTTTCAGTCCGTTGCTCTACCAACTGAGCTATGGCACCTTGATAAGAGGATGCAAATCTATGAAAAAAAATCTTCTTTCAAAAATGATTTTTCAATACAATCGTCGTTTTTATGTAAACTAATTCAACTTAATTTATTTTTCTCATTCAAGGTTTATACTTTTGCAATCCATGGAACTGAATACACATACTTTAAATAACGGGATCAGGATCATTCATTATCAGGTACCGTCAAGGATTGCTCATTGCGGACTGCTTATTAACACAGGTTCCCGGGATGAAAATGCATCTGAACACGGTATGGCTCATTTCATTGAACATCTGATCTTCAAGGGAACCAAAAAAAGAAAAGCCCACCATATAATAAACAGGCTGGAAACAAGGGGAGGAGAAATCAATGCATATACAGGAAAAGAAGAAACATGCATTTATTCCGCGTTTCTTAAAGATGATTTTGAGCGGTCGCTGGAATTGATATGTGATATGGCCTTCCACTCAATTTTCCCTGAAAAGGAGCTGGTCCGTGAAAAGGAGATAATAATTGACGAGATCCTTTCCTACAGGGATACCCCCTCGGAACAGATATTCGATGATTTCGAGGAGCTGGTTTTCAAGGGAAATTCCATTGGGAGAAATATCCTTGGCACCCCGGTAAATTTAAAAAGATTTACCCGCGAAGATATCCTGAAGTTTATGGTCAACCATTACCAAACCGACCGGATGGTTTTCAGCTCGGTTGGAGACATTGATTTCTGCAAAGTTCTGAAATTTGCAGACAGGTACCTTGAATGCATTCCCCGGAATAAGGCTCCGTTGACAAGAAAGGCTGTCAGCGGCTATATGCCGGTCTCAAAAGCAGTTAAGAAGAAGACACATCAGACACACTGCATAATCGGCAATCTTGCATTTGACTATCACGACAAGCGGAGGATTCCCATGGTTCTGCTTAACAATATTCTGGGAGGGCCCGGCATGAACTCACGGCTGAACCTTTCCCTGCGTGAAAAATCAGGATATGCCTACAATGTGGAATCCCACTACACCGCCTACTCAAACACCGGCATCCTGTTGGTTTATTTTGGAACCGACAGGGAAAGGCTGTCAAAATGCCGGCACCTGGCTCATCGTGAATTCGGCAGACTGAGGAACAACCCTCTGACGCCCATTCAATTAAAAAGAGCAAAAAGGCAATTGATCGGGCAAATTACCATCGGATGGGAAAACATGGAAAATCTTATGCTTTCGATCGGAAAAAGCTATATGCGGTTTAACCGGGTTGATACCATGGAGGAGATATACAGGAAAATTGAACTAACAACCTCCGAAGAACTTATGGAAGCGGCAAACATAGTTCTCGATCCCGACAGTCTGTCTGAACTTGTTTATAACTGACCGGGATGCTGGAAATGTTTGAGTATCCGTATAGCAGGAGCTGCAATTTTTGACGGAACGGGGCATAAAAACCAGTAATCCGAACTATACTTTTCAGACTTTATTTATATATATGATTCAAACAATCTGTTTATTCCCGGGTTGTTCTGTTTTTCTTAATCATAATCATTTACCGGCATGGACTATCTTCAAAAAAAAGATGAATATATACTGGATCATTGCACTCCCGAAGATCCGTTGCTTGCGGAACTCAACAGGCAGACATATCTCAGAATGCTTAACCCGAAAATGATTTCCGGTCATTATCAGGGTAAGTTCCTGGAGATGATAAGCTTTATGATAAAACCCCGGCAAATCCTTGAGATAGGCACTTTCACCGGATACTCTGCTATATGCATGGCACGGGGACTTGCGGCAAAGGGGTGTCTTCACACCATAGACATTAACGATGAAATAAAGGAATTTGCCTTGAAGTATATTCGCAAGTCGGGCATGGAAGACAGAATTATCCTTCACACAGGAAACGCACTGGATATAATCCCCTCTCTCAGCGGCCCGTTCGACCTTGTGTTTATTGACGGAGAAAAATCGGAGTACAGCCAGTATTACAATCTTGCCTTACCTAAAGTAAAAAAGGGGGGATTTATAATAGTCGATAACGTATTTTGGGATGACAAGGTTTATAAGCCGGAATTCCGGGAGGACGAATATACCCGGTATATTATGGAGTTCAACCGTATGATAACCAAAGACGACAGGGTTGAAAATTTAATTGTTCCGGTGCGCGACGGACTGATGGTTGTGAGAAAGAAGTGAACCCGCAGTGAACCTTATGATTTTATATCCTGCTTTCCGGTGAACATTTTACAGGATGATGATATTATATTGTAATAATATAATATGGTTGTCTTAATGCGGCTCGATAAACTAAGAACACATATACATATTTAAATAACAATTAGTTTTTCTCAGAACTTTTTATTATTTTTTTTGTTAACTATGTTGTTTATCTATTTAATCATTGTTATTACGTTAATTATCCTAATATTGCACCATAACGGACATAATACCTGTTCCGGTAAAAAAGTCCTGAAAATTTAATGTGCATTTAAATGGTAAAAACAATTAACATAAACCCGGAAACATGGCCAGATACTCTATAAAAGATTTAGAGGAACTCTCAGGCATCAAAGCCCATACTATAAGGATATGGGAAAAACGCTACAGTATAATTGTGCCTGAAAGGACAGCTACAAACATCAGGTTTTACAGCGATGAGGATCTGAAAAAACTTCTCAATGTTTCCATTCTCAACAGACACGGGCTTAAAATATCGCATCTGGCCAAATTATCATACAACGATCTGAAAGAAAAGGTAATCCATATTTCACGGGAAACCACAGATACTGAAATTCAGATCGAAAATCTGATAATCTCAATGCTGGAACTGGACGAATGGAAATTTAACAAAATCCTTTCAAATTCGATTATTAAAACAGGGTTCGAAGAAACTGTTGTGAATATAATTCACCCCTTTTTCGAAAAAATAGGCATCCTCTGGCAAACCGGATCGATTATTCCTGCCCAGGAGCATTTTATTTCGAATCTGTTCAGGCAAAAGCTGATTGCTGCAATTGACGGACAGGAACCGGTAATCAGGAACAGGCATAGCACGTTTATTCTATTCCTTCATGAAAATGAACTGCATGAGCTGGGCTTGTTATTCTACACCTACCTGCTTAAAAAAAACGGGTACAGTGTTATATATCTCGGACAGGCAGTCCCTTTTGACGATCTAAAACAAATAATCACCATTCAGAAAGCTGATTATTTCCTCACCTCCTTTTCGACGGGAATTTCTGAAAAATCACTAAAAGAATACCTGCAAAAGCTGGGTCAGACTTTCCGCCAACAGAAAATATTTTGCACCGGTCATCAGGTCCGGAAGATAGATGGAGACCTTCCTGATAACATTTTAAAAGTAGAGTCCGCAAACCATTTCCTGGAAATTATCGAAAGCATTAATCAATAAGCCGGTCGGGTAAAACATAAGCCAGATTTTACCGGCGGTGGCTTTATTCCCTGTTTCATCCTTTAACCATGGCTTTTCAGCCTGCCCTGCCAGTTTTATAAATCATAATATTTCCCGGGCAAACCCCGGAGTTAAAAAATATCCTGCCCAAATAATGCGAATTCACAAGCCTGAATCGCCATTACCTAATTATTGATTATCAGGCAATAAATAACCTCACCTATTTTTGTTTTCCTGACGATTTTTTAGTAACTTACATAGTAAGTAACCATTCACCTGTACCGGCAGCCCGATGATTTCGCAAACCCTTAAATAGTCTGCGCTCCAACCCCTTTGTTTAACTTTTTATGTTTTGCGATAAACATTTTTTACTTAAAACCATTCTTAATTATTGACATGCAAGCAAATGCGGGTTTTTTAACATTTATTTAGACTTTTTCTTGATAGAATATTTGCATCATGTCTATTTTCTCCGTACATTTGTTAAACATTAATACGATAAGTAAACTAAAAACATAGCACCCATGACTGCAATTGAATTCAATCATCAGCTGGTTAATCTGGAAAAAAACCTTGAAAGATTCGCCTACAGCTTAACTGCTAATCAGGAAGATGCGCGGGACCTTGTCCAGGAAACTTTTCTGAAGGCGCTTACATACCGTGAACAGTTTACCGATCAGTCCAATTTAAAAGCCTGGACCTTCACCATTCTGAAAAACACATTCATTAATAATTACAGAAAGTCTGTCAAACAAAACACAACCTTTGATAATACCAAGGATTTGTATTTCCTGAGCAAGGCAGAAGAATCGGCTTCATCCAAACCCGATACAAGTATTTCTCTACAGGAAATAAACAAAAAGGTTGAATCTCTTGAGGATGAGTTCAGGATTCCATTTAAAATGCACACTTCAGGCTATAAATACAAGGAAATTGCCGAAGAAATGAATCTTAATATCGGAACCGTGAAAAGCAGGATATTCTTCTCAAGAAAAAAATTAATGAAGGCTCTGGAAGAATACGAACCGGGCAAATCCTGATATTACAACCTGCAATCCAAAAATTGCAAACCGGATTCCGCCCTTTAGCTTTACACACAGAAAAAAAATACCTGTCATTTATTGTGACGAGGTATTTTTTTTACCCTAAAGGATGCTCCGGCTGGTGTAAATTAAGGGACCGCAGTGTCTCAAAATGGGAGCCTCTGAATAAGGATGCGATCTCTTAATCGGCCATTTATTCGGAAATTTCGATCCGTAGTAAATGAATAAGCGGAACTCCTTCCCTGACCTTAAGCAGAAAATATATCCGGTAATCCCCTTTTTCGGTCTTCAGATTACCTATTGCATACCGTGATGCTTCCTTTCCGCCTGAATGCAGCAATTCAAACTTAACCGGGCTGTTTTCTGAAAAAAACCCTCTCAAAATAAGTTCGGCCTGAGTTTTGCTGTAAACATCTTCTCTGGTGCGTAGAACCAGTTCAATATTTTCATTGAAATGACGGGAGAGCTCCCGTGAATTGCCATTGTTGAATGATTTTATTATCCCCTCCGGGATCTGAGACGACTGTGCAGCACCAAATAAAGGGAAACTAAGGACTGCAATCACCAGCAGCGAAAAAAATCGGAGATTAATATGCATTTGTATACAATTTAAATTTAATTAAAATGAAACCCGCATCAGCCTACGGCAGACAAAATAACATGAATACCAGGTATAATATTAAACCAGTCGGCAAAAACATCGTTTTAAACAAACCTATAAGTTATATTTGCCGGATAACCGGCAATATGGCAAAACTAAATTATATTATCAAAAAGTAAGCCACTTATTAATAAAAAACCAGTTTTCTCACTTATTATTTGCAATATTTCTAAAGCTATATTGTTTTATTAAAAAATTGAATTAAGCCGTAGAATGAAGATTGTTTTGTTATTTACAGGGAAAACCGAAGATGGGTACCTGAAAGAGGGAATAGGAATTTACACAAAACGTCTCAAGAGATATATCCCTCATGAAATCAAAATAACAGGCGAGCGTAAAAAGAAGCCGGGGAAGATATCGGGTCAGTCGCGCGATAACGACAAGCCGATACCGGAGTTCGACAATACTTCATATGTTGTAATTTTGGATGAGAAAGGTGAAAAATTCAGTTCTGTTGATTTTGCCCGGTTTATTGAAAAAACAATGAACCAGGGTTATAAGGAGCTGGTTTTCATTACCGGTGGAGCATATGGTTTTCCGCAGGATACCAGGGAAAAGGCTCACAGGTCAATTTCTCTTTCCGATATGACCTTTTCACATCAAATGGTAAGACTTATACTTGTTGAGCAAATTTACAGGGCCATGACCATTATCAGGGGAGAACCATATCATCACAGGTAAAATACCGAATAAAGCAGATGCATTAATTTAATATGACGCACTTTTTCCATATTGCATATAAATTCAGGATCCTGGCTTTCATGGCCGCTGCCTTTGCAACGGCAGTGATCTTAGAAAATAATGCGGAAAATCTTGATACCAGGAGGATAAACCCGGCCGGTTTTCAAAAAGCAATGGACAAAAAGCTAAACAAAGCCTCTGCCGACCTTAAGGAAATAGGTTATTTAATAAGCAGCGAGGGTCTGGATCAGTTTATTGAAAATCACTCGGAAATATATTATGACACATACAGGGAAGATGGTATAGTTCTGCTTGCTTATCAGGGCAACGAACTGAGGTTCTGGAACAGCAATGTAATACCGCTTCAAATAAGTGAATCCATAGTAAACACTGAACAAAATGTCATAAATCCGGGGAATGGCTGGTACGTGGTTACCGGCACTCAACCAAATGACACACTTAATCTCTTCGGGCTCATCCTGGTCAAGTACGATTATTCTTTTGAAAATGAATTCCTTGTAAACGACTTTCATCCTGACTTTAATCTCTTTCCTGAAGTGGAACTTGGTTTCAACAATGAGGAAGACAATATAATAACCGATACTGACGGAAATTATCTTTTTTCCTTAATTGAGCCCCATCCTCCGGTCTACGGTTCCTTTTTCACCCTGGTCGCCTGCTTTTTCCATTCACTGGCGATATTTCTGCTGCTCCTGTTTTTTTACCGGAGTTTTCGTTTTTTTAACATTAACACGGTAACCGGAAAAAATCTCTGGGTCGCAGGCATATTTATATTGCTGATCTTAATAAGGTACCTGATGCTGGAAACAGGCTATCCTCAACTGTTTAAAAGTTATTCGCTTTTTCAGCCCCAGCATTATGCAAAATCATCATTTTTTCCTTCTCTTGGAGACTTTCTTATAAATGCAGTCTTTATATTCTTTGCTGCAATCTGCTTTTCAGTCTACTTCAGGTCAGGGAGTAAAACTACAAACTCAGGTAAATTCAAGCGAACCATAATTGTTTTGATATCCAGCATCTTTCTCGTTGGCTTTTTGCTTTTTATCCACCTTTTGTTTACGGGCCTGATTTTTAACTCCAACATCCAGCTTGAAGTTTACAACTTCATCTATCTCAACCAGCTTAGCCTGATAGCTTATCTCATTCTGGCCATGCTGCTGGCTTCAGTTGTTCTATTTGCAGACAAAATCATTTTTATCTCATCAACCCTTGTTGGATTCAGGAGTTTTGCAGTTATTTTTTCGGTAACCCTGATCACCGGCATACTGGCTTTTATATATTCCGGTAACATCATAGGCCTGTATACTATAATATTCTTTATTTTGCTTACAGGAAGCATAACAGGCATAAGATATTTCAAATTTCGCTATTCATATACTTTCCAGGTATTCCTGGTTTTTCTGATCTCACTTTTCACTCTTGCATTTATAACCAGCAAAAGCCGGGAAAAACAAAAAAACATCATGCAGGTAATCGCCGTCAACCTCGCCAACGAACGAGACCAGGTTGCCGAGTTCCTGCTTGAAGAAACCGGTTCTGACCTCAGGGAAGATAACCTTATCCCTTCTACCATGGAGTCGCCGCATCATGACGATTATGTCTTGTATGAATACCTGAGGGACAATTATTTTGATGGCTATTTCAGGAAATACGAACTACAGGTAGCAACATGCGGAGATAACACCGATCTTCTTTTGGAAGATGTCAATGAACTGGTGGACTGTTATTTTTTCTTTTATGATATGATTGAGCGGTTCGGAGTACCGGTTTCTCCGGGTTCGGATTTCTATTTTCTTGATAACCTGAACGGCAGAATAAGCTATCTTGGAACAATTTTGATAGAACTTGACCATTATCCTTACGAACAGACCGTTTTTATATCGCTCGACAGCAAAATCATGGATGCCCATCTTGGCTATCCCGAGTTTCTTATTGAAGGGACATTCACAAACAACCAGATAATCAATCATTATTCATACGCAAAATATGTCAATGAAAGATTGATCACCACATCGGGCGATTATGCCTATCCATTGCATTTACAATTAAACCGCACTGAGGATGAAGAATTTAATTTCATTGAAAAGGAAGGCTTCGAGCACTTTGTCTATTACATTGACAACCAAAACGTAATTGTTCTCAGCAGGCCTGAAACAACAACAATCGATCTGCTAACATCATTTTCTTACAGCTTCGTCTTTTTTTATCTTCTGTACAGTCTTGCCCTTTTAATTTACTATTACCCTGTTAACCTCAGAAAATGGCGGATAGATTTCAAGAACAAGATCAAAATTTCCATGATAGGGGCACTGCTGCTTTCTCTGATAATAATAGGAGCAGGAACAATCTATTACAATATCAGGCAATTCGAAAACCAGCAGTATGAAAAGATAAGTGAAAAAATCCAGTCAGTGCTTATTGACATGGAATACAGGCTCGGCCTGGAAAGTGAACTCACTCCTGAAATGAGTTATTATATTACCGGGATGCTGATCAGGCTTTCCAATGTATTTTATACTGATATTAACATGTATGACCTCCGGGGGAATTTATATGCTTCCTCACGTCCGGAAGTTTTTGACCTTGGATTGATCGGGGAGCAGGTGAATCCAAGAGCTTATTCGGAAATGCTGCTTAAAAATAATGCAAGGTTTGTGCACAAGGAGTCTATCAGCAATCTTTCATTTCTTTCGGCTTATGTGCCCCTTACCAATGCTAACAATGAAGTGCTGTCGTATATTAATCTCCCCTATTTTACAAGACAATCAATACTGAAAAAAGAAATCTACACACTTGTAGTAGCGGTAGCCAATATATATGCCATTCTCATATTGATCACAATAGTTATTGCAGTAATCGTTTCCAATACAATAACAAAACCGCTGCAACTTATAAAGAACAAAATCCGTAAGCTATCACTGGAAAGAACGAATGAGCAGATCGATTATGACAGTGATGATGAAATAGGAAGCCTTATAAGAGAATACAACCGTATGGTAGGCGAGCTTGAAAAAAGTGCCGGTTTACTTGCAACATCAGAACGTGAAAGTGCATGGAGAGAAATGGCCAAGCAAGTAGCCCACGAGATAAAAAACCCTCTTACACCAATGAAGTTAAGCATTCAGCATTTGCAAAGGTCATGGGAAGACAAAGTTGATAACTGGGATGTTATTTTCAGAAAAACCACCCGCAACCTGATAGAGCAGATAGACCATCTTTCTTCTATAGCCACTGCCTTTTCAAATTTCGCGAAAATGCCAAGAGCCACCTCATCGGAAGCGGATATTGTAAATTCAATAACCAATGTTGCCGGACTTTTTACCAACACTGACAATGTTGAAATTTCGGTCAATTTAAACGGCATAAGGAAACTTGATGTAGTGGCCGATAAAATGCAACTGAACCGCATACTGATTAATCTGATAAAAAACTCGATCCAGTCTGTTCCAAGGGACAGAAAAGGTCAAATCAACATAGAACTTATTGGAGAAAAAGAGACGGCGCTGGTTGAAATTCGTGATAACGGGTCCGGCATACCGGAAGAAGCAAAGAAAAAGATGTTTACTCCCAATTTTACAACCAAATCAGGAGGGATGGGGTTAGGCCTGGCAATAGTAAAAAACACTGTAGAGCAGTCAGGCGGCAGCGTCGGATTTAACAGTGAATACAATAAAGGCAGCTGTTTCTTTTTCAGACTCCCATATGCAAAGACCAGTCATTAAGTTTCAGGGCACTGTACCAAATATTATAGTTATTGTTATATTTGGGTTGTTTACCAGTGCTTCATTTTTCAGGTAATTATTGACTCCGGCATGTGCATATGGCGGATAATTAACATAACGGCAATATTGGCAACTTCTACTCATAGTCGCGCTATAAGGAAATTAACGGTGGTTAGCCGTATATTATTCTTTTTATTGCCGGCATTGGTTTTATTTCATCCGCTTTGTGCGCAGACTGAAATAGGAGGTATAATAAATGAATATTCCACAGTAGAATCCATCACAGGAAGCCAGTCGGTTACCGCAGGCAATCCGGAGATATTCCAGGAAGGTGACACTGTGCTCCTGATCCAGATGAAAGGCATGAGTATCCTTCTTGATCCCCCGGTAGATTACGGAAAACAGCAGGACATAAATCATGCAGGCAATTATGAATTCCTGCTTATAGATGAAATAGACGGCAATACAATAACTTTTACCAGGGAGTTTCTTAAAGAATACAATGCTCATGAAATAATGCAGCTGGTAAGTGTTAAAGGTTATGAATCGGCCCGGGTTACCAGCACACTGACAGCAAAGCCATGGGATGGCGAAAAAGGTGGTATTCTTGCTTTTATTGTCACCAACACCTTGATACTGGAAGCCAATATTGATGTATCTGCAAAAGGTTTCAGGGGTGGGGGTTGTTTGGAGCGCAATAATAATGAATGTGCTGCCGGAGATCCGGATGAATACAAAAAATTCTCCTTCCCTGCGGGATCGGATAAAGCAGGAAAAAAAGGCGAGGGTCCTGTTTCCTGGTACGTGGAAGATGAAGTTATTTATCCTATCGGTGATGAATTTGTACATGGACGCGGCAGGATGGCCACCGGCGGAGGCGGAGGAAACGGCCGGTATGCGGGTGGCGGCGGCGGCTCAAACTTCGGGCAGGGTGGCCTGGGAGGCAGGGAATCCCAGAGTTGCCCTGAATTTACCGTCGACGGTCAGTTTCCGCGAGGCATGGGAGGATACAGGCTTGAAGAGCAACTGAGTGACACGGATGGAAATTTCTCAAACCGTTTATTCTTTGGAGGTGGAGGAGGAGGCTCAACAGGAGATTCAGGGAGGCCGGGGACCGACGGAGGACATGGCGGCGGACTTGTGGTAATCATCGCCAATTATATTGAAGCATCGGATGAATACGGCATCTATGCAGACGGAGAATCGATCATCCCGCCGGCAGCAGGCGGGGGCGGCGGGGGCGGCGGGGGTGGCACAATAATTTCATCAACAGATAATTATAACGGCACCATCAATTTTTTTGCCCGTGGCGGCAAGGGTGGCGACGTTGATCATATTTCCATGGCAGGACCTGGCGGAGGCGGAGGCGGCGGCACTATAGCCTATTCGGGAACAACCCTGCCCTCCAATGCAAATACA
Source organism: Bacteroidota bacterium (assembly GCA_003556985.1). Classification (GTDB taxonomy): domain Bacteria; phylum Bacteroidota; class Bacteroidia; order Bacteroidales; family PUMT01; genus PXAP01. The sequence goes on along the minus strand of PWPZ01000025.1, from coordinate 10,112 downwards.
GCCATGCAACAGGGGACAAGCGGAACCAATACACAACAAAACGATCCTTTTGGCACAACTATCGCATCTTCCGGAGTTGCTGTCGGCCAGCTTGAAATATCGCTGAACGGACTTCTTTTTAACGGTATAAGGACTGCGAGTCCGGTGGTTTGCGAAGATATCAGGCCGGATACGATTGAAGGTACGCAGCCCAGGGGAGGAAAACCACACTATATTTACAGATGGGCTAAAAGAACTGAAGGAAACCAATGGATGCCCGTTCCCGGTGAAACCGGAAGGGATTACAGACCGGAAGAGCTTGATCAGACCACCCAGTTCATAAGAGTGGTCATTGACCAGGATGGCGATCCTGTAATTGATACCAGCAACGTGCTCACCATAACAGTCCAGCCAAAAATAATGGGCAATATAATATCAGAAGAACAAACCATCTGCGAAGGGGAAACACCCTTTTTCCTTACCGGCGATGAGCCGGCACAGGGGGGCACAGGCATCTTTGAATACGCATGGAGCAAATATACGGAGGCTGCAGGTGAGTGGTCCCGTGCCGGCGATCAAAATAACCTTCCGGACTTTAGTCCCCTCTCCCTTCACGATACAACCCTGTACATGAGAATTGCAACCTCGGGGGTCTGTACCGACAGCTCGAATATCGTGCCGGTAAACGTACATCCTTCAATAACAAACAACTCGCTTGTTCGGGATCAGACCATTTGCTACGGCGACATACCCGGGCCCGTGGAAGCTCCGGAGGGTTTGGGCGGTGGACTGGGGCCCGGTTCATATTCATATACCTGGGATAAACGCACGGACGGTCCGTGGAGCACCATTAGCGGAGAGGGCGGGGAAGCATATCTGCCTGATGAATTGCATTTGACTGCCTATTTCCGGCGGACAGTCACCTCCGGAGTTTGCAGCAGTACCAGTGAGGAGCATAAGATAACCGTACTGCCCCGGATATCTGACAATAGCATTTCCGGTGATCAGACAATTTGCTATCTGGACTCACCTGCCCTTTTTACCGGCTCCGATCCTGCCGGAGGAGACGGAATCTACAGCTATGCCTGGCAGGTTGCCACCGGAGATGATCAATGGACGGCGGCACCGGATAACTATCAGGAAAAGGATTATCGCTCACCTGCCCTGTCTGACACCAGTTATTTCAGAAGAATCGTGCACAGCGGCGACGGGAATGCATGTACAGATACCAGCAACCTTGTGCTTATTGAATTCCATCCTTTCTCATACGCCAGGATAATCGAAAAGGAGGATATCATTTGCAACGGAGAGCAACCGGAAATAACCTTCGCCCTGAAGGGCGGAGATATTCAGGGTGAATGGGCACTACAGTTTTCAGACGGAGAAGAGCATTATTCTGTTGCCGGAACAGATGATACCATCCGGGTGACGGTAGCTCCACACACCGTCGATTCTGCAACTTTTTCCTATCGTTTAGTGTCACTCACCGACAAGTACGGCTGTTCTGTTCCTGATGAAAATATGACCGGAGAAGCAAGTGTAAGGGTATACGCCTATCCCGATCCCGATCCGGGTACCGACGGGGAGGTCTGCGGACCGATATATGAACTGAATGCTTCGGCCGGACTGGGGAATATTTTATGGGAATCGGAATATGGCGCTGAATTCAACAATCCGACCGGCAGGTCAACCAGCGTAACGGTAAGCGAATACGGTACCCACATTTTCAAATATACCGAATCCAACTGGCAATGCCAGGCAAGTGCCGAAATTTCAGTCACTTTCTACGAGCAGCCTGACCGCACCGATGCCGGGGAAGATCAAAACCTGCAGTTTCAGTTTGACACCTACCTGGAAGCAACTCTTCCGATAGATATCCCGACTGCCCATGGCATGTGGGAGCTGATGGAGGGAACAGGAACTGTTTACTTTCCTGACGATCCCGGAACAATGGTGACTGATCTGGGTTTTGGAACGAATGTCATGAAGTGGACCGTTTTTAACGGAGTTTGTGAGCCGGTATCCGACCTGGTGACAATTACCGTAAATGACCTCCATACCCCTAATGCCTTTTCTCCCAACAACAGCGGTTATAATGACAGGTTTGTGATCAGGGGACTGGAAAACTCGGCTGTCAATGAGCTGACCGTTTTTAACCGCCAGGGCAATGTGGTTTACAGATCACAAAACTACGGAAATGACTGGGACGGCCGAAATCTGAATGGTGATCACCTGCCCGAAGACACATACTTTTACATACTGAGTGTTGACAACCTTTATTCATACAAAGGATTTATAATATTAAAACGTTAACCGGGAAATTTTGAGAAAACTACTGATAATATCGTTATTGGCACTGTTTTCAGCCGAAGCCGGCTCACAGCACCTTTTTCCCGTCTACAGCCAGTATATGCTGAATGGGCTTGCCCTTAATCCTGCCTATGCAGGCAGCCGCGACGTTCTCAATATTACCCTTGGCTACAGGAATCAGTGGGTAGGCTTCGACGGCGCACCCGTCTCCCAAACACTTAGCGCCCATACGCCCCTGAATAATGAAAAAATTGCCCTGGGAGTCTTTTTACACAATGAAAAGATTGATGTAAGAAATAACACAAGCCTTTATATTAATTATGCTTACCGGATGCAGGTAGGAAAAGGAAAACTTTCCCTTGGACTCAAGGCGGGTGGGATAAACAGGAGTGCCAACTGGAGTGGCCTCTCCCTCCACGATCCCGGTGATATTGTTTTCTCCGGTTCCGGCACAAGTGATATGCTGCCAAATTTTGGCTTTGGTGCCTACTATTATTCAAACCGTTATTTCCTGGGCGCCTCTGTACCCTTTTTTCTCAGCGACAGCACAAAAAACGGCACCGCCGTTTCATATCATAACATGAATAATTACAATTACCTGGTCAGCGGGGGACTACTGGCAGGGAGCGGAGCAGTAAAGTTCAAGCCAAGCTTGCTATTAAAATACAGTCCGCTTAACCCCGTTCAGATTGACGCAAACATTTCGGTCATCCTGAGCGATCTGATCTGGCTGGGAGCATCCTACCGAATGGAAAACACCTTTATCGGACTCATAAAATTACAGATAAGCGATCAGCTCAGATTAGGTTACACATACGACCATTCAGTTGGTCATCTCAACAGATTCAATAACGGCTCACACGAGATTGTCCTGATATACGATTTTATATACAGGGTGAATGCAGAAAATCCGCGATACTTTTAATAATGAAAATATTTTATCTCATACCGGTATTGCTGTTGATAACCTTTTCCAGGTTACCTGCCCAGAGAGAAAGTTTTTATGAAATAAGCCGGCTGCCTTTTACAAGCAATAACCATGATGAATTTGCACCATCATATTATAACCAGGGAATTGTATTTACCACCAACAAGAGTGAGGGATTTCTCATATCAAGACTGACCACTGAAGGGGAAAATCTGTTCAATATCTATTACACCGATCAAAGGTCGCCCGGCAACTGGAGAAATCCCGGAATGTTTTCCAAAAATCTAAGCAGCAACTATCACGACGGACCTGTCAGCTTTTCAGCCGGCGGTTCACTCATATTTTTCACAAGGAACATCCCCGGCAAACGAAATGAGCTTTCAAATCTGGGGATCTTCATTGCCGATAACTCTTCCGGAGAATGGGTCAATATAAGGCCTTTCCCTCATAACGGCAATGATTATAATGTTACCCACCCCAGTATCAGTGAAGACGGAAAAGTGCTTTATTTTGCAAGTGATATGCCAGGCGGATACGGGGGTATGGATCTGTATGTTTCCCGTTACGACGGATCGGACTGGTCTCAGCCGGAAAACCTCGGACCAACGGTAAACTCAGAATTAGATGAGGTTTTTCCCTATATTCATCCCGGCGGACGGCTGTATTTCTCTTCCCGCAACAGTACTAACGGAAGCCTTGATCTTCATTACAGCAAAAAAAGTGACGATGAATGGAGGCGACCTGTAAGGCTCCCCGAGCCCCTGATATCGGAGTCAGATGACTTTGGCTTCATAGCCGACCGGGATCTGAAAACGGGCTATTTTTCCTCCGGCAGGGAAGGAACCGATAATATTTATTCTTTCCGGTCAACCTTTCCGGTGTTTGCAGAATGTGACAGCATAAGAGATCCTGTTTTATGCTATGTCTTTTTCGAAGAAAGTGCTGCCGAAATTGATACCACCCTTCTCTATTTCGAATGGGATATGGGAGATGGCACCCGCATCAGGGGACTTGAAGCGGACCACTGCTTTGAAGGCACAGGTAATTACACGGTGCGCCTGGATGTGATTGACATGGTTACCGGTGAAATGCAATACAATGTTGCCTGGTTTCCCTTTACGATCGATAGGATCGAACAGCCCTATATAACCTCCCCCGATACTGTTAAAGCCGGTAATGCTGTAGTATTCGATGCTTCAGAAACCTACCTGCCTAATTTTGAGGGAGGGGATTATTTCTGGGAAACCGGCGACGGAGTACAATACGAGGGCGAAACAATCAGTCATTATTATTCTTCGCCCGGTATATACCAGGTAAGACTGGGAGTGCTTCCCGTCATTAGTTCCCCGACGGATCAGCAGAAAGCCTGCGTGTATAAATTTATTGTTGTCACAGAAGATGAAGATGTCCCTGATTAACCTATTCCCGGGCATTCTTGATGACATAAATTCATTACATCAAGCGCCTGCTTTCATCCGCCGGTTATTTTGATGGATTAATCAAAAAAAGAAACTGTTTTGTACTTTTTTCCGTATACAAAACCTGTATTTAGTAATTACTTTTATGAAAAAATTGCATTTATTATTTATACTGGTGCTTACCTGTTTTTTTTTCAACGGATTCTCCCAGCCGGTGCCTGCCGAAGATGAAAATATTCCCTTTCTGGTAACCTTCGGCCCCGACGCCTGCACATCATGGGGAGACGACGATTTCAGCCAGGCTTTCTTTTTCCTGGTTCCCGAGTCGCATACACAACCCGTATACATAAGGGTTTTTGACCCTGACACCGGGGGCGAAATCGATGAGATTAACGGGTACTGGAATAGTAAAACAAATTTCTCGGTATATGGCGGCAAGGGCGCCCATTCTGATCCCGATGCACGGGAAGTTGATCCTGTAGGAAATTACCGTAGCGGCAACCTCCTGGCATCCCGCACTTTCGGCAATGAACCGGAATGGGACAACAAATGGTACACCTTCGGTCCGTTCAGTCCCACCGAAGGCGAGCTCCAGGAGCACCTGGGTGGCTACGTGTTCAAGATCATTGCAGAAGGAATAGAGGGCAATGACGGCAATCTCTACCGCTATTTTCTCAGCACCGAGCCCGATCAGAATATCGCCGTGGAGGGAGGCAACGCCTTTGCCTATGAATATACGTTCAGGTTATGGGACGATCCCCGGCAGGTGTCGAGCATTTATCCATACATCGACGAACATACCGTTTCGGTGAAAATATCGAATTTCGACTGGGATTATGACGGTATCATAAGACTTGTGTCGGTTGCCAGGCAGGGCCAGCTGCTTACCGTTTCAGGCGATGATGACTGGGAAGAAGATGAGTTCGCAATATTTCCCGAAGAACACAATACTTCCCTGCACATCCAGTTCCACAAACAGGCCAGTCCGGTTATCAGGAACAATAACGTGGTGATCAATATACGCAACCAGTACGACGAGACCATGCCATTCTACGTTATACCTATAGGAGGTGTGCCCCAGTACCAGTACAGTATCGGCGTCAGGCCAAGAAATTGAATATACCGTAAATCCAGATAAAACAATGCCCCGACTATTAGCCAGGACAACAAGCATTTTTGCTTTTTTCATAATTCTGACAGCATTATCATTACAATCGCAGCAATACCCGTTTCGCAACTACGGCATAGAAGAGGGTGTCCCTCACGGCTACATATATACCGTTAACCAGGATGCATCAGGATTTATATGGATCGGAACGGGAACTGACCTTGCCCGGTTCAACGGCTTTCAGTTTGAAACCAATCCGACCGGAGATTCGCTGCCCTCCGATTTTGTGAATATCAGTCTCCATGATTCCAGGGGAAGGATCTGGTTCGGACATAACAACGGCAGTATATCGCTTCTTGAAAACAACAGAATAAGGGTTATAGACAACAAAGGCATTGCAACCAGGATCACCGGAATGGCAGAAGATTCTAAAGGGAATATAATCATCGCCTCCCAGCAACACGGAATACTTGTAGCCGACAGAGACCTGAACCTTTCTCATTACATGGAGAGCCTGGGTTCAATTCCCATAACCTCCATCGCGCTTGCGAATGAAAATGAACTTCTTGCCGGCTCATTTGACGGACTCTACAGATTAACATGGGGCACGGGAAGGGAACCCGAATTAATAGAACAAATCCCCGGTGTTCCTGCAACCACCATTGAAAGTATTAATACATTCGGCGATAAGGGGATTTTCGTGGGAACAAGGGACAGGGGACTTTTTTATCTGGTTCCTGGCACTGACGGGCAATATACGGTTACCAACGAAGGAGCAAGATACGGGTTCGGGAATGCCAGAGTGCAATCGGTTTTGCTGGACCACCAGGAAAATCTCTGGGTAAGCACCTGGGGGCGCGGGGTTTACAAGATCACTGGTTTTTTCAGGCAGGATTATTCCGGGAATATACAAAACTTTTCAATGGCCAACGGTCTGGCTGCTAATTTCGTTCACGGTGTATACCAGGATATTGAAAGGAATTACTGGTTTTACACTTTTAACGGACTTTCCATCCTTTCTGACGAGTCCTTCAGCTTTTACAGGTCGTTCGATGAGCCTTTCGGCAGAAATGTGTTTGCCGTCTTTTCAGATGAAAGTTTTATCTGGCTGGGAGGCGAAAGCGGTTTGCTAAGGATTTCGCTCAATGATAAGACCAATACCTTGTTTTTCGGCACTCAGCGTGGACTCCCGTTTGACAGGGTAACCTCGCTTGCAGCATGCAGCCGGGGGGATCTATGGATCGGAACGGGGACCAGTGGCATCTACAGACTGGAGAAGGGGAGCCAGAGGGCAGAAGCCTTTCATGTTTCGGCCAATTCGACGGAGAACTCAATAAATGATCTTATCTGCAGCGACGGTTTTCTAATGGCGGCAACAAACGGTGGTGTTTTTGAGTTCAACCCCGAAACAGGTGAGAGTAATAGATATAGCACCAATGAAGGACTTCCGCATAATTATATCCGGGGCATCCATACCGATCAGAACGGAATAACCTGGGTTGCCACCAGAAGCAACAGGCTTGTAGACATAAGGAATACACGCGATATAAGAATAGCCCAGACCGAGCTTGAATTTTCGGCAATAACGCACGATAATATTGGCCGGCTGTGGATGGCAACAACAAGCGGCAACGGAATTCTCATGGCAACAGCCGACAGTATTGTCCAGATTACAACCGAAGACGGACTCCATTCAAATTTCTGTTACAGTCTGCTAACCGATAACGAGGGGAATATCTGGGTGGGACATAAGCTTGGGGTCAGCAGGGTGAACCCGGAAAACTTTTCCGTACGGACCTATGGAACAGAAAGCGGCATCAGAGGGGATTTTAATCCCAATGCGACTCACATAACACATGACGGCACCCTGCTTTTTGGTACCGGCGGGGGACTGGTGTCATATGACCCTTCGATGGCAAAAAGCAGTCATCATCCGCCGTTAATCAACATCACCTCCCTGCTGATATCGGATGAGGAACACGATTTTACAGGTAATGTGACACTCCCTTACGGAAGCTACAAGCTCCGGATCGAATTTACTGGCCTCAGCTATTCGGCGCCCGAGAAAGTCAGGTACCAGTATAAACTTGAGGGGTACGACCTTGACTGGTCGGATATTTCAGATCAGAGGTTCGCCTATTACTCCAGGATCGACTACGGCGATTTCGAATTCCTTGTCCGCGCCTACAATGCAGAAGGAGTGGTTAGCGAATCGCCTGCTTCACTATCCATTTCAGTCGACACTCCCATCTGGAGAAAATGGTATTTCTACCTTGCAGTAGTAGCGGCAGCAGGACTGATACTTTTTCTTACCTTCAAGATAAGGGAAAGAAACCTGAGAATGGAAAAGGAACGCATCGAAAGGGAGCTGGCCATAAGGACCAAAGAAGTAATCGAACAAAAGCGTGAAATAGAGCATAAAAACAGAGACATAACCGACAGTATAAATTATGCCCAGAGAATACAGGTAAGCATATTGCCTCCTGTTACCAGGATCCGGGAAAATTTTGCCGAGTCTTTTGTATTTTATCAGCCAAGAGATATTGTGAGCGGAGATTTCTACTGGTTTGACCGGGTGAATGAATCCAAATTCCTTATCGTATGTGCCGATTCTACCGGACATGGTGTTCCCGGGGCATTCATGTCGATGATCGGCACCACGCTGATCAAGGATATCTGCATGCGGCCCGATATAAACTCGCCCTCGGAAGTTCTTGAAACCCTCGACAGGGAAATCACAAGTACCCTGAACCAGAATGTCGACTCTTCCAATAAATCGACCGATGGCATGGATATTACAGTCTGCGAATTCGATATCAAAAAGAGATATCTCCGGTTTGCCTCGGCAATGCGCCCTATAATGATGCACCACAAAAACGAGCTCCTGTACATAAGAGGAAGCCGTAATTCGATCGGGGGGTATGCCACCCATGAAAAAGCTTTTGAGAACAGGGCTTATCAGCTGCAGCCCGGCGACATCATTTACCTGTTCTCAGACGGCTATCCTGATCAGTTCGGGGGACCGCTGGGCAAGAAATTCAAGATGGTCCGGCTTAAAAATTTGCTGACCGATATCTGCACCCGGCCAATGCAAGAGCAATATGAACATGTAAGCAATAACTTTAACCTCTGGAAAGGAGACCACGAGCAGGTAGACGATGTTCTGTTCATGGGGATCCAGGTTTAACATTTGGGTATTACTTTTTCCGGAAAAACAGCTCCAGCGGAACGCCCGTAAAGTTGAAGTTTTCCCTTAACCTGTTCTCCAGATATCTTTTGTATGGATCTCTTATATACTGGGGAAGATTGCAGAAAAAAGCAAATGCAGGTGTAGGGACCGGCAACTGGGTAACATAGTTTATCTTGATGTATTTTCCTTTAACGGCGGGCGGATGGAACTTGTCGACAGCCTCCCTGATAATCTCGTTAAGCCGGGAAGTGGTAATCTTCTGTTTACGTCGTTTGTACACTTCAACCGCAGTTTCCAGGGCTTTATGTATGCGCTGCTTTGTAATTGCCGAGACAAATATTACAGGCACATCCTCAAACGGTGCTATTCTCTCTTTAATAGCCCGTTCAAACTCTTTCACCGAGCCGGTCTCTTTCTCAACAAGATCCCATTTATTCACCAGAATCACAACTCCCTTCTTGTTTCTCACAGCAAGATTGAAAATATTTACATCCTGCCCCTCAACGCCCCGGGTTGCATCAATCATTACAAGGCACACGTCAGAATACTCAATGGCTCTGACCGACCTCATAATTGAATAGAATTCGACATTCTCCATCGCTTTACCCTTTTTACGCAATCCTGCCGTATCTATAAGCAGGAATTCATTGCCGAACTTCTTATAGTGGGTATGGATGGAGTCCCTGGTAGTGCCGGCAATGGGCGTTACAATGTTACGTTCCTCACCCAGCAAGGCATTTGCAAGGGATGACTTGCCCACGTTAGGCCTTCCCACCACGGCAAATTTCGGAATATCAATATCGGCACCGGATTCCTCCGGAACAGGTATTTCTCGTACCAGATCATCCAGCAGCTCCCCTGTTCCCGATCCGTTAATGGCGGAAACAGTATATATTTCCCCAAGTCCGAGTCCGTAAAAAACGCTGGCTTCAAAATATCTTTCCGAATTGTCAACCTTATTCACAACCACCATTGATCTTTTTTGGCTTTTTCTCAGCAGGGCAGCAATTTTTTCATCCAGATCGGTTATTCCGCTCATAACATCAACCACAAACAGAACCGAATCGGCCTCTTCTATAGCAAGTATCACCTGCCGACGGATCTCGCCCTCAAAAACATCATCTGAACTGGTAATGTACCCTCCGGTATCTATGATTGAAAAATCCTTTCCGTTCCAGT
>PWPZ01000092.1 GCA_003556985.1 Bacteroidota bacterium | reverse complement strand
TGCGGTATGCCGGAAATAGCCGGATTGCCGGTTTTCGGCGCATTTGCGGGCGCACCGGATATATACTCCGTTGAGCTTCCCGGGCACGGGTTAATTATTTTAGGAAATGAGTCACAGGGCATTTCGGAAGAAGTGGAAAAATTCATTACCCGGAAAATAGGCATACCCCCTTTTCCCGGGAAAGGAAAATCGCCGGAATCACTTAACATGGCGGTTGCCGGAAGCATAATAATCTCGGAATTCAGGAGAAGGAGGCCGGTTATCATTCAAAGTGAAAGGAAATGATGAACATGTTTGAACGCACCCTTTCAATGGCGTTTTGGAACTGTGGCCGGCTGGTCTCATTGCGTTCGAGGGCATCAAAAAAACCAACCGCAAACTTCAGCTCGGTAGAGAATTTAAAAAAGGGAAGGTAGAAATCTATTCCGATTCCGTTTTCCAGATAGGTATCAAATGAATTCAGGCTAAGGTATATCTCATCATCTTCGTTGAAATTTCTGGCAAGGTCGTAACGAAAATTAACTCCGCTAAGCAGGTATACCCGGTAATTATTTATCCTGGTCGATTTGTACTTGACCAGAAAGGGTAATTCAAGAAAAGATGACTCCAGTTCCTGCGAACTGAAAATGCGCGGCCGGGCAACCGGTCCGTCAGCAGTTCCGCTGCCGGGAAGAGGCTGTCCGTCCATGGTGTAGTAATCGATTTTTCTCTGCCCGAAAGAAACACCCGGCAAAATTCTAAGGTCAAAACTGTTTCCCATCCTGAAATTGGAAACAACATTTATGTTGAAACCGGGAGAAAGATTGCTTACTTCAGCAAATATATCGTTTTCCAGGGCATATTCGGACGACCGGATCTTAAAATCCATAGTATTGATTCCCAGCGAAAAGCCGAAATGCACTGCCTTGTGATCATGTTCGGGAAGGTTCCTGACCGCCGCCCGCTGGGCACCGGCTATCAGCGGAACCATCAGCAACAGTATTGTGAGAAAATTCTTCAATAGCCTGAAACAAATAAAATGTTAAAAAAAGCAAAAAAGCAATACACGGTTTAATAAACTCCGGATACGGTCAAAATATTTTGTTTAACCGGGAATAAATATAAATATAATTTAAAAGTTTATAAATTCGCATAAAAAACCATGTTTTATCCCGCTGAACGGCTACGTGACTTTACCTGCCTGTTTTTTGAAAAACTGGGATGCAGCAGCAGTGAAGCCGGACAAATAGCCGCCGTGTTTTTATCGGCCGAACTGAGGGGCATAGGTTCTCACGGACTGATTCGTATTCCCGACTATTACCGGCTCTGGAAAGCCGGCCGGCTGAATACGAATCCCTCGATAAAAGTAACCCGCGAAACTGCTTCCACTGCCGTAGTTGACGGTGACAATGCCCCCGGCATGCTGCCCGCCTTATTCAGCATGAAAACAGCTATTGAAAAAGCCGCTGCCTGTGGCACGGGCTGGGTTTCCTGCAGAAACTCCAATCATTTCGGCATTGCGGGATATTATGCAATGATGGCACTGGATCATGATATGATCGGAATTTGTTTGACCAATGCCAACCCCCTTGTTGCTCCCACCTTCTCTGTAAGCCGGCTGCTGGGCACAAACCCGGTGGCCGTTGCGGTGCCGGCAGGAAAACAGCCTCCTTTCGTGGCCGACTTTGCAACCACCCCCATTGCCAGGGGAAAGCTTGAAGTTTCTGTAAAAAAAGGAGAGAAAACACTGACCGGCTATGTGCAGGATAAGAAAGGAAACCCGACCGATGATCCTGACATATTAAGAAAGGGCGGGTCTATGCTTCCCCTTGGAGGTGACCGGGAGCACGGCAGTCACAAAGGTTACTGCCTGGCTGCCACTGTTGATATTCTCTCGGCAGTGCTGTCCGGTGCCGGATTTGGGCCTTTTGTACCTCCTTCGGTGGCATATCTCCCCCTGCCCCCCGAAGGCAACGGAAAGGGCACGGGTCATTTTTTCGGTGCAATGCGTATTGATGCTTTCCGGGAAAAGCATGAATTCACGGCCGCCATGGACAAGTGGATAGAAACCTTCAGGAACGCAAAAAGCGCTGACGGAAAACCGGGAGTCCTGATTCCCGGTGACATTGAAAGAGAACAGGAGCAACTTAACCATAAAAGAGGCATAAAACTTTTGCCTGCGGTTAAAGGCGAACTCAATGATATAGCCGCCGAAACAGGCATGGATATGAAACTGTGATACGCAGCATCACGGGTAATTACTAATCTTAATACCTTAAAAGATGGGAAAAGGAGATATCAAAACCCGCAGGGGGAAAATTTTTAACGGCAGTTTCGGTGCGAGAAGGCGAAGGAGAAAACCGATGCATGTAATGACGGGCACTTTTAAAAAAAAGAGCATCGAAAGAAAGGCTAAATAATTAACGCTGCCAAAGAGGTTTTCAGGCATATATATATTATACTGCCAGGTAAATTATACTGCCCTGAATAATAAACCGTTTTTTTTTGCGGCCAGCAGAAAATAGTGCCTGAAAATCGCCTGAGAAATAAAATAGCCGGAGAAATAATATTCTCCGGGATATATAATAATATTCCTGCCGGTGAGGTTGTTTATAAACTAATCAATATTTTAAAATGCCAAAGGTTGTAGTAGGATTGTCAGGAGGAGTGGATTCAAGCGTGGCCGCATATCTTTTAAAGCAACAGGGATATGATGTCACCGGTCTCTTTATGATCAACTGGCACGATACCGAAGGAACCCTTTCGGGCGACTGCCCCTGGCATGATGATCTTGTATTTGCCAGGCTTGTTGCCCAGAAGCTTGACATCCCCTTTCATACAACTGATTTGAGCGAACCTTACCGTAAAAGGGTTGTCGACTACATGTTCTCCGAATACGAAAAAGGGCGTACTCCCAACCCTGATGTTCTTTGTAACAGGGAGGTCAAATTTGACCTGTTCATTGAGGAAGCCCTAAAGCTCGGGGCCGACATGGTGGCAACGGGTCATTATTGCAGGAAGGAAGAAACACCTGTTAACGGCCGTAAGGTATACAGGCTGTTGTCGGGTACCGACCTGAACAAGGACCAGAGTTATTTTCTTTGCCAGCTAAGCCAGGAGCAGCTGGCCAGGGCAATTTTCCCCATCGGCGACATCAATAAATCCGCCGTCAGAAAGCTGGCGGCAGAGGCGGGACTGGTTACCGCAGAGAAAAAGGATTCCCAGGGGATCTGTTTTGTGGGTAAAGTAGACCTTCCGCTGTTCCTTCAGCAAAAACTGCAATCGGCCAGGGGCGATATAATAGAGATACCCCGGGGTTTTTACCGTAACTTACCCCGGCTTGGATCCGTACCCGAAAAGATTGAGGGGCACGAAGATCACTGCAGGCCTTTCACCTACCTTCCCGACGACGGAATAAGGACCGGCACCCACAATGGTGCCTGGTTTTTCACTGTTGGCCAGAGAAAGGGGCTCAATATAGGAGGCAGGAAAGAACCGCTGTTTGTGGTGGCCACCGACATTGAAAAAAACATTGTTTATACCGGCGAGGGCCATTCACACAGGGGACTGAACCGGAAGGGACTAAGTATTGGCGTGGATGATATTCACTGGGTAAGGAACGATCTGCGCCTGGAGGCCGGGCAGCAGGGCGATTACCTTGTGAGGATAAGGTACCGCCAGCCACTGCAAAAGGCCCGCCTTTACATGGAAGAAAGTGAGCTCTTCATTATCTTCGAAAATGAGCAGAGAGGTATCGCTGCCGGACAATTTGCCGCCTGGTACCTGGATGATGAGCTGATCGGTTCGGGCGTAATCGGATAAATTACCGGGGGCGGTTGTGAAGGCCGCATTCCTTCTTTTCAGGATCTTCCCACCACCACCTGCCGGCCCTTATATCCTCCCCGGGTTTGACGGCACGCGTGCAGGGCTGGCAGCCTATACTTGGAAACCCTTTGTCGTGGAGTGCATGATAGGGTATATCATTTTCCTTAATATAATCCCATAACTGTTTTTCGTTCCAGTCGGCCAGCGGATTCACCTTCACCAGCCCGTTTCCCGAGTCCCATTCGACCGGTTCAACGGCAAGGCGGGTAACCGACTGCTCCCGGCGCAAACCACAGATCCAGGCCTGCAGTCCGCCGAAAGCCCTTTGCAGCGGCTCCACCTTTCTTATACCGCAACAAAGCTTCCTGTTTTCAATGCTTTCATAGAAAAGGTTTATGCCCTTCTCGTTTACCATTTTCTCCACCTTCCCCCTGTCGGGGAAAAACACCTCGACCGTGATGCCGTACTGCCGGTTGGTGCGATGAAGCAGCTCATAACTTTCGGGAAACATGCGCCCGGTGTCAAGGGTAAAGATCCTCACCGTGGGATCGGCTTTTACTATCATATGGGTAAGCGCCTGGTCTTCCGCCCCCAGGCTGCTGGCAAGAGCAATTTTTCCCTTGAACTCCCTGATAAACAGCTCAATAATTCCGACAGCGTCTTTTCCCCGGCATTGCCGGTTAAGCTCTTTTATTTTATCCTGTTCCATGTTATCTTTTAGCCTGAGTTTACAATCAACAAACTGCCTGTGATAAAGGATTGCCGGCTATCATTTTCCGGTTGACGCCAAAATCCTGAAAGAGGCAAAATTAATCTAATTGCCTTTCTTTGCAAAATAGCGCCCGGCCGCTCCCTTAAATAATTTTTATCAGAACCGGCCGTTTACAATAAAAGCCGTTATCACGTGAAGGTTGTCCTTATTCTTATACTAATATCATTTCTGGCACCAGTCCATGCCCAGACAGACCTGGATATTGTGTATGACCGGTCGTCAGACGCCGAAATGCCTCAGAACGGCCGTGCTTTTAACGACAGCCTTTCCGCGGCACTGTACCTGAAAGGCCTGGTAGATTCGCTTCATGATCAGGCATTCCTTGAAGCATCGGTCGACAGTGTTGTTTACAGACCGGGCGGGGCACGAGCTTACCTGCATATCGGCCGCCGGTACAGCTTTGTAAAAGTATCACTCGGGCAGGTTGACCAGCAGGCATTGAGATCGCTGAACATAAGAGCTTCCGGATTAGAGAGACACCCCCTGGAAATTTCTGATTTCCGGAAACTGCAAACCAGGCTGCTTGAACATTACGAAAATACGGGTTATCCCTTTGCCTCGGCTACACTTAACGGACTGGAAATAAACGGTGATACCATTCAGGGCAGTCTTGCCATAGAGAAAAACCGCCACTACCGCATTGACAGCATCCATATATACGGCAATGAGGCAGTTAGCCGCCGGCATCTATACAGGCACATAGGGATCCGTCCCGGCGATCCTTACAGTGAATACCGGTTTATAAGAGCAGGTGAGATATTAAGGGAAACCCCTTTTCTTACGGAAATAAGAGAACCGGAGATGGAATTCATGCAGGAATCGGCCGATCTGTACCTTTACCTGAATCCCGGGCAGTCCAGCCGGTTTAACGGCATACTGGGAATCCTGCCCGGAGATGGATCCACAGGCACAAAGCTGGCAGGCGAGATTAACCTTGACCTGGTAAATGCATTCAAAAGAACCGAAATCATCGGTTTTCACTGGCAGAGCCCGGGCAATCAGGTGCAGCAGATTGACGTGAATTTTGAACAACCCTGGCTCATGGGGCAACCCTTCGGAGCCGACCTACACCTTCATATGTACAGGCAGGATACTACCTACCTTACCGTGCTTGCGGAGGCGGGAATACTTTTCAGCAGTGCCGGCAGCAGCAGGATACGGGTATTCGGAAAGACCCACGGAACATCTCTGATCGCCGGGGAAGAGCCGGCAGGAGCTGTGGAGGGACTCCCGGTCGCGGCAGATGTTTCCGGATACCTCTTCGGGATGTCGTACCGGAATGGGAGGATCATTAACAATTTAAACCCCTACCGGGGATGGGAGGTAAATGCTTCCGCAGGCGCAGGGAATAAAAGGGTGATCCTTCCGCCCGGATACGGTACAAATGAAAAAGAAAGAAAAACCGGATTCGGCGAAGGCACGGCAGCTATACGCTGGTTTGTGCCGGTCACGACTTCCACCACCCTGATGCTTGCCAGCATATCGGGAATAAGGCTCAATCCGGGTGCTGAGAAGGAGGAGGATTATTTTTTTGCAAATGAGCTTTTTCTGGTCGGTGGACTTCATACTCTCCGGGGCTTCGATGAGAGAAGCCTGGCAGCCTCCGCCTATGCTGTTCAGAGGATTGAATACCGCTACCTGTTCGATGAATCGGGAAATATATTTCTTTTTTTCGACGGAATGACCTACAGGCAGAAATTAAAAAACAGCATAAAATCTGACACTCCATTCGGGTTTGGCGGGGGACTCACTTTCGGTACCAGGGCGGGCCAGTTTTCAATCAGCTATGCCCTGGGCAGGCAGCTGGGCAATCCTCTCTCCTTCCGCTCGGCAAAGGTTCATATTGGTATAATAAACAGATTCTGAGAATTAACCCCCTGCAAAATGCAGGCTGTAACCAATTATTTACGCCGGTAGAAATAAAGCACAGGCTCGATTCCTCCGGTTTTTTCACTTAAAGTATAATAGCCGCTGCCATCAGGCATCCAGGCAAAAGCCTCTCCCTGGGGTTCAACAGTATAGGGCAGCAGAAGCGGCTGCCGCTTGAAGGTTTCGAACACAGCCTCGTCAGCTTCCCTCTTCCAGTAATAGATCCTCTCATCCGTTTTAACGGCAATCTCCATGCCGTCGGATGATATATCACCTGCCAGGGCCCGGTTGAAAGGAAAATAGCCAATTTTCTCAAGGATAATAACTGTTTCGGTGTCCTGGGGATACCTGGCAACAAATATTATCGACCTTTCGTCCCTTTTGGTAACAATGTAAATGTCTTTTGTAAAGGGATCCACCATAAGAGTTTCCGCATCCCTTGATTTACCGTCGGGATAAACGAAATCTATGCGTTCAACACCCGTTACCAGGGTCAGGGTTACAGAATCAAGTCCGGATATGTCCGGCTCCGGCAGCCTGTAGATCGACATAATATCATATACGGCATGGTTGTCGCCTATTTCCCCGATATAAAGGTAGGTAACTCCGGGGTCCGGTCCGGGTCCGGCCGCCATATCCTCCCAGTCCCTGTTAAAAGCTCCCTGTATAACAAACTCGCCATAATCTTCTGCATTCTCTCCAACCACAAACAACCGGTTAAAATCGCCGCTGTCGTTATGTGTCCATATCAGTGAGGAATTGCTCCGGCTAACAGCCAGTCCGGAAGCCTCCACGATTACTTCGTTCTCCAGCACGCCCCTGGCATCGGATTCATAAAATCCACCGTAATATTGAAGATTGGCCATATCATACTCATAGAACAATGGCTCTTCAGGTATTTTATCCTGTTGTCCGGTCGACTTTGAGCAACCTGACGTAAGGAAAAAAACAAAAACAATGGTGAATGAAAGAAAAAAACCGGTCATTATGATATCGTTGGATTTTGTGTATGATTATACTTTTACGATTTTCGGTATTTTATCCCGGAATAACTGCTCCGGAAATTATCCCGGTAAGGCCACACCCGTTACTTATCCAGGTATGGCTATACCCGGATCTTTTCCCGCCATGGCTGCTCCGGAATCTATCCCGGCAAGGCTGCACCCGGATTTTATTTCCAATATCCAGCTTATACCGGTCGCCTGCAAAAATAACTAATCGATGAGGATTTCCCATGAAATTTTTTCATCTGTTTGTGTGTATTTTGACTTCGTCGATTTTTCATGTAACCAGCTTACATTTTGCTAATTTAGTCTGATGAAAAATTCAGATAAAAAAAATTCATGTATATTTGCGGTGTTTACAAAAAATCCCGAAAATGAAAAGAGCATTCTTTTTTATAGCAATAATGGCAGTTGCCTTTACCGGGTGTGAAGAGAAAAAGCTTGCCGAGATACGGTTCTGCACAGATGTAAGACCTCATGAACCATGCATAGGGGAAGATACTGTTTTTATGCAGGGCACCAATGTCTGGGCACAGTTATGGCTTGATCCGGGATTTAAAGATAATTCAGTTACAGCCCATCTGTATGGCTACCAGGAGGGCAAGCGTATATTTATCGAATCCATTCATCACGAACTAAGTAATGACCAGCAAGTTATAATGGAACCGCTGTTTTTTAACAGCAGCGGTAATTTCGAGGTTGAATTCAGGGATTCAGGGGGCAACCTCCTTGATAAAAAGGGTTTTGAAATCTGGTAATCATCAGGGGCCGCTGACATTTTAACCGCTTCTTCATTAAGTAAAGATGCCTGAGATAAATGCCTATTACCGGCAATGATCAACCGGCATTTTTAAGGGCAGAAGAATGTCAGGCCTGGATAGTAAAATCAGCATTCTGCAGGACCGCATTTAAATAAATGGATAAACCGTTATACTGCAATGAAAAAAAGCACCCCGAAGGGTGCTTTTCTCATTGGAACCAGTGTTGCTAATAAAGCGGGTTTTGTTCCAGCACGTCAGGCTGCAGGTCTAACTGACTCTGCGGCACAGGCTGATACTTGTCTCTTTCAGTTAAAGTGGCCCCGGTCATAACTCCTCTATTATCACTCTGAGCAAATGCATTCAGGGTTGCAGCCATCGGCATGGAATTCAATCCTGCATCAAGGTTATCCCATCTCCTCAGGTCAAAGAACCGCATACCTTCTGTTGCAAATTCCAGGCGCAGCTCCCACTGAACTGCCCTCATGGCTTCGGCCGGGCTGGCGAATGAAGCATATTCACCAACTTTATAATTAGCGGCAGGCTGATCCCAGTCACCCGCCCCGCCTTCCATGTAGTCGCCGTCGTCAGTGCCCGTGCCCCATGGATATACTGCCGGGGGCAGCTCATTTATAAGAACCCTGCCCATGACAACCTCGTT